>WJIL01000139.1 GCA_014730275.1 Candidatus Lokiarchaeota archaeon
ATCTGGATGAGCTAAAGAAAAAGTATGCTGACAAAATGTTCACAGAGAAATAGCACAAACCCAAAAAGGCGTTACATTCAACAATACATCGTGGTGTGAGTGAGCTTAAAGTTTGGGCAATAAACAGACAAATGGAAGTCATAGGAGGCTATGATTGTGGGTGATTTTTTCAGGACTCATGAATCGTTTATTACAGGGAATCCACAACTGCGCATTCCACAAAGAGAGGCATTTGAGGCAATGCTGGACTTTGCAGCTGATCAGTCAACCGACAGGGAAGCTGGCATAATCTTGCCAGTGGGCTGTGGTAAGTCTGGTTGCATTGCGCTTGCTCCATTCGCGTTCCAAGCGAACAGATCTCTTGTGATTGCTCCTGGGCTTCGGATTGCTGACCAACTACATGGAGATTTCGATCCTACACAGTCTGATATGTTTTACAGATTGACGCATGTTCTTACCAGCCCACCCTATCCGGAACCTGTTGAGATTCGTGGCACTACAACCAACCGAGGTGACCTTGATGAGGCGGATGTCGTCATAACCAACATTCAGCAGCTCCAAGGTGAAGAGAACCGTTGGCTTCAGTCCCTTCCAGGAAACTATTTTGATCTCATTCTTTTCGATGAGGGCCATCATAGTGTTGCTGCCACATGGGATGTTCTAAAGCAGAAATTTCCGCGGGCTATAATTATCAATTTGAGTGCTACGCCACTACGCGCTGATGGTCAGCGGATGACCGGCCGGATTATTTATTCATATCCTATATCCCGAGCCATCCAGGAAGGATACATCAAGCGTCTTAAAGCACTTGTGCTAAATCCTCGGACATTGAGTTATGTCCGGCGCGAGGACGATAGAGAGATTGAAGTACCTTTGGAAGAGGTCCGCCGTCTTGGAGAGGAGGATGCCGATTTTCGCAGGAGTATAGTTACTTCAACGGAAACATTAAATACCATTGTCGATGCCTCGATCCGTGAACTTGATAGGATGCGCGGGGTGGCTGGTGAAAACAGACTGAAGATTATAGCTTCTGCCCTAAACTTCGAGCATTGCCGACAGATCGTGGAGGCCTATCGGGCGCGAGGCCGTCGAGCAGATTACGTTCACAGCCGTGAGGACTCCACAGCAAATAATCGCGTGCTCTCTCGACTGGAGAATCATGAATTGGATGTGATTGTGCAAGTCAGAAAGCTTGGTGAAGGGTTCGACCATCGCTATTTGTCCGTTTCCGCAGTATTTAGTATCTTTTCAAACCTGTCGCCTTTCATTCAATTTGTCGGGCGTATAATGCGCGTTATCGTTCAGAATGACAGTCGACATATTCTAAATCAAGGAACTGTTGTTTTTCACGCTGGCGCAAACATCGCGAGAAGGTGGCAGGATTTTCAGGAATACAGCGAAGTGGATCAAGAGTTCTTCGACCAATTACTTCCGGTTGAGGGCTTAGATTTCTCAAATTCAGATGAAATTACAGTTACGCCAGCGGAGCGTATTATGAATTCTGTTTCTGTAAGAGGGCAATCCGGAGTTACCCTTGAGGAGATACCTCTCATCCAAAATGATGCTGAGGCAATGCAGGCGATTCGGATACTTCAGGAACGTGGCTATGCACCGGGTACTGTTCGTGATGCGATGGAATTGGAACCGATCCCAACCACAAGGGTTCGGAAACGACAAGCCGCCAGGTATAGCCTAGATATGCGAGTACGCATCGAGACAGGAAGGATCCTTGGTGAACGTGGCATCAACCCACGAGGATTCGAACTTGACAGGAATCGTCACCAAAGAACTAACTTTGTTGTTTTGAAGGCCGCTATTGACAGACAGGTGGCGCAGGCAGTTGGACGGGGTGTTGGAGAGCGTTCTGAGTATACTAGTGCTGAACTTGATATTATTGACCAACAATTCGCAGAACTGTCTCATGCAGCACAACAGGAGGTATTCGATGCCTAGACCGAAATCTATTCTACAAAGTGTGAAGATAGATGAGGCTCGGAGAGCACATAACTGCCAACACAATTCCA
The DNA here is from genome assembly GCA_014730275.1 of Candidatus Lokiarchaeota archaeon. Taxonomy (NCBI): domain Archaea; kingdom Promethearchaeati; phylum Promethearchaeota; species Promethearchaeota archaeon. The sequence continues at coordinate 2,025 of WJIL01000139.1, forward strand.
CCCACAGGATAAAATGTGGAGAAAAGCGTCTGAAATTAATGAAACCAGCCAGTTCACCGGACCACTACTGTTCTACTTGCGCCATCGCCATAATCGAACGCGACATAGCTAAACTTCAGACACTGAAAGACCAACTGATCTGATTAGTGGATGTAAAATTACCGAAATAGTTGTTAGAATGAAGGTGCAAGAATTTGTTGTACGGGAGCGTGAAAGATTTGCACCATGTGTACAATGCCTTAGATGTAAATGAGACCATGCAAATATATCAACAATCTACCCGTGCATTGGACAGGTAGAAACCAGACAGACGAAGACGCCTTAGAGATGTTAACATCTATCTCCAACGAAATGATTTAATCCCTCAGCTATTGTCCAAACTATGTGCACAAAGGGCAAATAACTGAATATGCTGCGGTTTGTATTACGAATATTCGATTAGTGTTTGTGAAAGGGCGTTGTAGTGTGTTCGGAAATTCGGAATTGGTTTGAAAAAGCAAAAGATGATTAAATATGGGGTAAACCTAGCGCTTTATCCGACCAGAAAGCATTTTGAACTCATCCAGAAGTTTGGTAAATTATTGTTAAGAATGTATGACCTGGGAAAAGATAGGGAATGGAAGCAGGATCTAGATCTATACCCATTCACTGAAGATGAAACTGGGGCTTTGCAGAAGGTTACAGATTTTCCTCAGGAGTACTTATACAAAAATAACGCATTTTCTGATTGTGTAACTTACTATTAATATAAATACCGTATAACTTTTGGGTCGTTACTATTCGCTAATGAGCAAAGTTTCACGAACCATGGATGAGTTGTTTCTACACGAGGGAGGGTAAAAGCTTCTCATTCTTAAGTTTAGACAACAGGATGTTAAATATATTCACTTGCCATTTTGATACTGGTGGGCAGACAAAAGGCTAGCTAGTAAGGAATTGCATCTTAAAGATTTACGAAATATCTGTTTGCAACTAACAAGACTCCAAAAGGACGCCCTTTAGAGGGATAAAGTAAATGGTGCTTGACAGCACGGCAGTAGAATGATGCTATTTTGTTGATGAGGCATAATAGAATTCCATAGCAGGTCGATTTCCCGTCATGCAGTGGGTGGGGCAGGGAGAAGCGAATTATTCTACGGGCAGATACCACGGTGGGATGCTGTTAATCATCGGGTATCCAGGGTTAATTAATGATTTAGATAAGGAAGAACGAGTCCTTAGGAAATTTATGTTTCCGCCACTGCTGTCTTACCGTAAAGCACCGTCCCCTAATTGTATGAGAATATTGACTTTTGGCAACCGTTATTTTATCCTCCTATTTAGTGGAGTAGAATAAAGATATGATATAAAGTAATGCTATGCTTCAAATGCTGGCGGGGCAGTTTTATAAATACCCATGAGGACAGCAAATGCCGAAAATGACTGGCCGAGAAAAACAAGAAATCTTGCGTTATCTGGTTTCGATTAAGACTTTCAATTTGAACCGGCCCAGTCTTGCCAGAGAGTGTCCGCCGGGATGCTGCAAGTTGGTTGTGCGTGTGGTGGACATATTTGGAAAAGATAGAATAACCGTGATGGGGGTTATCGTCTGATGGCTCAAGCA
>WJIL01000140.1 GCA_014730275.1 Candidatus Lokiarchaeota archaeon
CAACATCACCATCTATACTGAATCCGATGACGCGCTCACTGTGGGAGATGATTTGTACACAGTTCGTTTTCAGGTCAACAAAAGCAACTATCAGAATCATACATTCGATATTGGCGTGGAAATCCGCAGTCATAATACCCTATTCACATTAGATGAACCTGTTGAGCAGACTCCATTTGCTCAGAATATTACAGTTCTTGTATTCTATCAGGATACGGATTTGTCAGAGGGAATTGTTAATGACACGGGATATGTGGCGCTGACAGTGACTTCTCCTGGAGTGTCCGACCTCGTATTCTACTCAGAAGCATCCGATCTTGGAGATGGACACTATAATATTACCATACCTGCCGATCAATGGGGAACCATCGGCTGGAAGAATCTGAGCATATCCATTGAATGGACTGGTAGTGTACTGAAATACTACGAGCAATCGCTCGAGACATCTGTACGAGTTCTAGGAACCGAGACTGATGTTTTCCTCGGCGTCGCCCCCACTGCAACAAACTACCTTGATAATGTCACCTTCACTGTTCGATATCGGGACGCTACTGATGATTCTCTAATCTCCAATGACACCAATAACGTGCTCGTCGACGTTACGGCCTTGGATTCAGGCTCGCCGGTCATACAGGGCGATTTCCACATTTTCGAGCAGGGAGAAAATCCGGGAGTGTATGAATTCCATCTTGATAGTGAGTACTGTCTTGAGACAGGCACCTTCAGATTCAGAATTGATATGATGTGGAGAAGTGGAATCTCCCCGAGATATGAGAACGGATCATTAACCGTTACTATCTTGATAATTGAACGACCAACCTACATCGACCATACTCCAGTCCAATCTACTCCTTACAATGAACTTGCGAATCTTTCATTCAGCTATTTCGATTCATTAACAGCTGAGAAAATAGCCAACAACTCCAAACTTACTGTTGAACTGAATGAAGTTGGGATTAGCTACTTCGTGGAGTATGATGATATTGAGAAAACCTTTACGGTTTCCATCAATTCAACTGGTCTAGACATTGGTACAAACTACCTTCATCTTAATCTCACTTGGACAGGTGACCCGTACTATCAAGATATTCAGAACTACCAGTTTTCGGTAACTGTTACCTTACGTACAACCCAGTTATCTCATCTCTCATTCACACCACCACAGTATGCAAACAACGTCACAATCGAGTTTGTCTATACAGACCTTGTTGCGGGAAGTTCCGAGGATATGACTGGTGACTTATCACTAAACGATTCGCTGAGTGGTTACTATTCAGTCACTCCAATCGGCGATGGTCACTTCATAGTTGTCCTCAACACTTCTGCATTCCCGCAGGATGGCGCATTCAATGTCAATGCGTCTGTTGAGTATAACGGATCGAATTTCGCCAGTGACGCTTTTGAAGTCTTTACGATAAATGTTCTAAGGCGTGTCACCCAAATCGGATTCGAGAGCCCTGATCCAACACCATATCAGGAAAATGTGTCTCTATTCCTTGAATACATCGATGACACGACCGGTCGAGGCATTACCGGTGCGACGGTGAGTGCATCCTGTGCTTCTGCGGTAGAATCCTTGACTCTGGGAGATAATTACTGGGTGGAGGAACAGGCGGATGGTGTCTACCTCGTCCTAATCAATAGTAGCTCACTAGGTGAACCAGCTACGTATACCCTTTCTCTATCAGTGTCACGTAGTGGAGAGCCATACTATGCCCCAGGAACGAAGGAGGTCAATGCTAAGGTATCCTATAGGTCAACCCGAATCGTGTTGACAAAGACTCCAGGAGAAACTCCCTTTGGAGAGAATCTTACCCTTGCTTTTCGATATGAGGACTTCATCACGGGAGAACTCATACCCGTATTGAAAGGAAATCTCACGATTCTACTGGACGGAACTCCCTCTGTTTCCGATTTCGATTATACCCTTTACAATCAGACTACGTATTACGAAATCAGCATGAATTCCACTGTACTGGATGATACCACTCTCATATCCAAGGAACTGACCCTATCAATAGATAGGTCGTCTCTTCCACCTTATCATGCCTCTCGGTCGATATCTACCTCTGCAGCATCGGTAGAGAGACCGACTGCCATACTTTTCACCCTAGTGGAAGAAACCCCCTATGGAGACAACATAACTATCGATTTCACTTACGAGGACTACACAGAAGAAGAAGGCATTGCAAACGCGATAGTTCAGCTAGAAAGCAGCAATGTCACATTATTGAACTATACCTTAATGGATCAGACTAACGGGAATTATCTCATCAAGGTACCAACCGAACAATTTGGGGACAAAGGCACTGTCTTTTTCAATCTAAGTCTGAGCTGGAGTGGTGTACCTTTCTATGCAGAGAGAACAGCACGCGATTTACCTGCTTCCATTCGCCTTATTCAAACCTCAATGGTGGCTGATGCACCTGCTGCTGGTACAGTACCGGTTGGCGAGCCAATTGTTGTCAATTTGACATACACTGATTACGACCATAATCTTCCTATCATTGAAGCTATGGTAACAACGAACTGGGAGCTATTGCATGGAACTTCTGCAACCATAGTTGAAATAGGCAATGGGGATTACCAGCTCACCCTGAATACAACCGGTTTGGTTGCAGGGGAGTATGACTTTGCCGTAGTTGCAAACAAGGCTTACCATGATTCTGTGAATTTGACACTTCAGGTTCAGCCAGGTTCAGCGACTCTTGATATTGCACTCGACAGAAGCTCGTATTATGCCGACTGGGGCGAGCTTGTCGAAATCAGAGCTGTGGTACGTGAAACATTCTATAACAATCCAATCAAGGGACTGAATGCTTCCTTGCTTTGGAATGGCACACTCTACTACTTCGATGATCTGAACAACGGAACTTACATTCTCAATTTGACGACCTCGGACTTCAATTATGGAACATACGAACCCCAAGTGAGTGTAACTGGCGAGTATTACCAGACCAGAATAACTTCACTCAATCTCATTGTGGCCAAAGCAACTGGTACCGTCATCCCAGAATCATCATCCATTGAGGTCGTGTTAGAATCGACCAAGGAATTTTGGGTCTATATGGAAGATACAACCAACGGTGGTCCAGTGACCGCTGTTGATGTATTCATGGAATTCAATGATACACAAGATACATTGTCTAGCAACGGAACACCAGGATACTACTTCGGTGAACTGAACACCTCCGGATTTGCCATTGGTCAGTATGATCTTTCGATTAGTGCAGATGCTCAAAACTATGCTTTCCTAGTTTCGACGATTAGTGTGCAAATCATTCCTGTCCCTTCACAACTTCAGCTTGCAGATGGCGAAACATCCTTGGTGGTTACCTACGGAGATACTTTGAACATCCAAGCGTTGTTTAACGACACCTACTATGGTGGCTCGATAGATTCAGCCAATCTAACATACAGCCTAGGTGGTCTTACTGGTCACCTTGAACAAGCAGCAAACGGCAGCTATACTGCTTCTATTGATACAAGTTCTCTTGCAGCTCAGAGTGTTCAGTTGCGCTTGAGTGCTGCCAAAACGGGATATCAGCTTCAGCGAAGAACGATCCTTACAAATATTCGACTAGTCCCGACTGAGCTGAATTCTCGGGTTGTTACCGCAGATGGATATCATGGTGAGAATGTCACATATGAATTCACGTACAATGATACTCACAACAATGTTGGTCTCTCATCTGCTACGGCAAGTGTTGAATGGGACGAAGCGAGAGTTATTGATCTTGGAAACGGCTCTTACGTGCTAGAAGTGAATCTGACTCCAGTCAATCCTAGACTCTATGACATCCCGGTCACATTCTCGCTTGATAACTACCAGTCCGCATCAATGATCGTGAGCGTACAACTAAAAGCCACCCCAGCAAGCATTGATGGTCCACAAAGCCTTTCCATTCCTGTAAATGATTCCCGGACTGTAATTTACACACTTACCAACATGCTGACGAACGAAACTGTCGGTGATATCAATGGTTTTGCATATTGGGAAACCATTGGAGAGGAACCTCTTGAATCACTAGATAACGGTAGCTACTCTATAACCGTACCCCCAGACTTACCCATAGGTACCTATTCTGTGGAAATCGCATTCCCGACGAATGTCTATTCTGTCGAATCGATTAGTATTCAGATAACAATTCGGAGAGTCCGAACAGAGCTCGTTGCGAAGACACCGCGAATCTCAACGCAACCCGGTTCAAGAATCACCGTTGTAGTCTCGTATGTTGACTTGGACCACAATGTTGGAATCAGCGGTGCAGAAGAGTTCATCTCCTTTGGAGAACAGAACATACAGTACTATCCTGATTTAACCAATGAGCCCTATAACAATGGTACGTACGAGCTAACTTTCAGAGTAAACGCCACGCAGACCTTCAATATTGAGATTGGCTTCTCTAAGGAACAATATGAAAGCAAGACTGTTCAGATTACCATCGATTCGGATGTTACGGCAGAACAGGTGTTGATTCGCAATGTTCAGATTGCGGGAGGTGTGGGACTAGCCATTCTTGCCCTCTTGATTATTCTTTATGTTAGAGTCTGGAGCATTCCCAAGATCATCCGAATTATCAACGGTATGATTGGGTCTCTCAAGAAAGGCAATGTACCTGAACCAGCTGAAGTACCATCGAGAGCTGAAATCCTCCGGGACGTATCAAATGAGCTGCTCCAGCCAGTAAAACTTTCGAAGGACTTGAATGAAATCGAGGGAGAGACAGTAGTTGCTGTTGTTCCTGAGGTCAACGCTCTCTTGGAAGAGCTTGCTGATCTAACAGGGCTAGGAGAAAAAGAGCTTGAAGCCTTCCGATCCGACTTGGCTAGGATGAAAGCTAGTGAGCGGCCTGGCTTCATCAGAGAAGTCATACGACAAGAGAAGGCAAGGAAGACCGAAGAGGGTGCTCTTGTTGAGGAACCAGAAGAGAAGGAAGTGGTTGAGAAAACCCTTGGATCTCAACCAGAGGAGCTCGAGGACTTGCGTGAGAAACTGAAAGACAAAGGCATGACTCCTGACGAAATCGAAGTAATACTCGAACAGGCAAAGAACTTGTCCAAGAGTGACTTGAAGGCACTGCTAGAGAGCTTAGGTATCAGCTTCTGAACCCATCCTAGTTTGTAATCCTTGCTTCAGGGCTACTCTTGAAAAGTCCTCTCGGCTTCTTCAAGAAGGCCCTGATGCTTCTCAAAATAGTTTCTGGCGGGTTCTAAGAGCTCGATGAGGGCCTTTGCTACGGTTTTCTTCACATCAAGGGGATGCAATTCCTCATCGACATACGCTTGCTCAAATGATTCTATTGAATCGAAAGAGATGTCTCCCCCGAATTTTTCTTTTCTCTCTATTTTGATTTCTTCATACCTCGGGAAGATGATGTATCTCATCGTGGCTGTGATAGGATTATCGGCCAATTCGCCCGCCGGACAATATGCCCCTCGAATTGTTTCCCGAATGCTTTCAGGACTGTCCGTTACTCGAATGTGAGATGTTGGGTCGCTAGCAGACATTTTGGCACCACCACCCCGTAGTGACGGAAGCAAAGGCATGAAGATGTATGAACTCTTAGGAAAGTCAACGTATTCTAAGTGTTCGCGGCCCAGCATGTAGATGTTCCGTTGATCTATGCCACCAACAGTGATGTCTGCGTCCAAGTATTTTACATCCAAAATCTGGAGGAGTGGATACAGTAGTTCCGAAACCTTGGCTGTCCCCCTCTGCCGAACAACTTCACTAGCTGCTCGTTTGGCCCTGTTTGTTGTTACCCTTGCTGCTATTCTATACAGGTCCTCCACATATTCTCGAGTATGCTGGTATGATGATCCTCTGACGAACTTCATATCCTTTGAATATTCTCCGAGAATCCCCCTGATACATTGCTCGTAGTAATCTGATCTTGTTTCCATTTGTTCAAAAGAGGTTTTCCTGTCATCAAGATGGGCATGATAATCAGCCAGTAGGATAGTTCCCTGTCCACCTATCTCAGTGAGCTGAATGAGTTTGTTTAGTGGTATGAGATACGCGAAGTGGAATGGTCCAGTTGGTGCTGTCCCGTAATAAAATGTGAAATCCTTTTTGGAGGCAAGTAGGTTTTCTATTTCGTCTACGGTTACCACTTCTTCGGCGTTAGCAAGAGCGATTTCTGCGCGACTGCTCATTCGTACTCACGAATCGAAAGCATCGAAAGCAGCGATTTAAGGTTGCTGGGGACGGCACTCTCTTAGTCTCTGGTCATTCTGGTTACTACTGCCATGGCAACGAATCCCACCATGACGCTGAACCATAATGTTACAAAGCGAACGAGCATCGTGGCTGCGCTGGCTATAGCGATTGGTAGCAGCATCAAAGTAGTCATCATTCCGATAGCAAATGCTTCATAGCCGCCTAATCCTCCTGGTAGGAAGATAAGAACTGCTCCGACTGTGGATGCTCCAGCGTGAATGAACGTTGCTGATGCCAGAAGTATGAGTGAATTGACGGTGAGGCTTGGAAGACCCATGCCAGTGAACAGACTGAGAAGAAGCCATAATTCCATGCATTCCATGAACCATCCAGGGATACTTACCAGTGAGCTGAGAAGAAGCGGCTTAGGTGCCAGCGTCTTCATCAGTGTATCCTCGATTAGGTCGCAGCTATCTTGGTACCGTTTCAAAGGTCCAACTGAAGTGAGTTTCCGTAGGATTTTGGAATAGAACGTTTCGCTATTTAGAACAAGGGCGCCGATAATTGCGAGTACTCCTACCCCTGCTAGGAGGAACAACTGATTTCCAATATTGAACGCTAGGATGAATCCTCCCATTGCCAGAGCTATCATAGCGAGCATATCAGTTATTCGCTCGGAAATGACCACTGGAACCGTCTTGGCTATGGGTGTCCCATCTATTTCGTTACAGAAGTATCCCTTGATTGCCTCGCCGATTTTTCCTGGAGTGGCTGTTAGCGTGAAGCCTGCTAGGAATATGCTGAAGCTTTCTTTGACAGACAAATTCACATCAATCAGACCAAGATAGTATTGCCATTTGACAAACCTGATAGCATAGTTGACAAAAGACATTGCCATCATGGTTGGAAGGACCCACCACCAGGGGATACTCAGAAGTGCATCAAAAACCAAGTCGAAGTTAGCATAAAACCCAATTAGCAGGTAAACCAGTACACCTACAACCACAAACGCAACCAGCTTTCTCGTGCTTATGAAACTCTCTTGTTCTTCCGTTTCATTATTGCCTTCGCTAGTCATCACTTACAACTTCCTTGCACGCTGCCAGATCATTGAGGGGAGATGCACCCATGGAAAAGAAACCCGGCCAGAAACTCTGGTATTCCCTTTTTTCAACTCCTCGTAGACCTGTTCAGGTGTATCTGCTCTTTCAAACCAGGTCTTCGCGTGCCCAATTTCTAGATGACTATGAGCATCGCTCCCTGCAGTCATCGGTTTGTTGAGCCGTTTTGCCAAATTTTGTGCCCACGTATTGAATAGCGGAAGAAGGCATCGTGAATTTATGCCCTCAATGAAATCAACATGCTTCTCAATGATTCTATCTGGGAGATTCTGCATTAACGCAGTTTCTTTTCGGAATGGATCTCTGGGATGAGGAAGCACAGTAAAAGCAGCTTGATCGTGAATGTCTTCGGCGATTTCAACAAACGTCCGATTCTCAATGTGGTCATTTATGAAAAGTCCAATCAATTCTCCATAGTCAGTAGATTTGAACTCGCACGCAGGCAGCAAGAAACGTCCGTTGTGAACAACAGCTTTGAGAATTGAAGCCCGCTCATGCTCAGTCAACGCCATTCCTTTCAGCTTCTTCTTCTTCATCCATTTGAACATATCCTGTGGTTTGTTCAGTCCATCCTTGGAAAACAGAGTGTGACTATGCAGATCGAATGGATATAGCTTTCTTTTCATCCTGAGCACCTACGGCATATCAGTAACATCTGGAACATCAGGAGGCGCAGGAAAGAGGTCATTAAAGAAGCTCAGTATTGGTTGCCAGAAGAACAAGGTCAGGAGTAGGACCAAACCAAATATGATTGCTCCTACGAGTATACCTTTGTCTTTGATTGCGAGATGGGGTTTGCGACCCACGGGACTACCAATCTGTAGGAGATATATGTATCGAAGAATGATACTGGCTGCAACTGGCACGGTAATCATAACTGGCTGAGTAACCATGACACTGCGGTAGTTCTCATAGGTGTACAAAGCATAGAACAGAACAACCCACGTAGCTGAGATACTGATGCCATGATCTAACATAGTATCGGTATACTGCGTGAACACCGACTTATGTTCGGGTGCATCGTCTCCAAGAAGCTGGAGTTCGTTCTTCCTCTTTCCAAATCCAAGAACCAGCGCAAAGAAGAAAACTCCAATTACCAACCAAGATGTGAATTTCACACCGATCAAGAATGTTCCAGATACCGCCCTGATAACGAAACCAAGAGCTATGGCGGCTACATCAATTACCGCGTAGTTGCTGAGGAATCGATTGTAGGCTTGAGAATTGAAAAGGTACAGTAGGATACAGAGGAAAAACATCCTGCTCAAGTAATACGCCAGAACAAGTCCTGAAGCAAGTAGTGCAATTGCTAGAACATATGAGGTTGATTTCGACACCTCTCCAGAGGGTAGGGGTCTATTCTTTTTCTCCGGATGTGCAGCATCCTCCTCAATGTCCATAATATCATTGATGATGTAGGTACTGCTCGATACAGCGCAGAGGACAAGAAAACCCATTATGAGTGGGGGATAGTTTGACAATCTGAAAATGGCTGGCAGCGTTTCCCAAGGCCACTCCTTTGGAATCTCGACGAAAATAATGGCGAGAAAAACTAGTAGATTCTTGTACCATTGCTGCGGACGAATTAATCGCAAATATCCCTTGGCTGACATTTTTATCTCCACCTATTCTTCAGAGTATTTTTTCCATAGCTCTCCCCATTCAGTTTCCTCCAGGAACCAGTCAACCCATTTCTTGCCAAATAGAGGCAACCAAATACCGTCATGGTACAGCCCAGAAAGTTGGATTGGCAACCACATCAGGGGCGAGCGGAAAATCAGTTGTTCCATGCCTGGGAACTTGAGAAAACCCCTGTTCCATGCGATGACCGGGCTTTTTCCTGTACTCAGGTGTAGATTGGGCAGATCTTCCCATGATTCGAAATCTCCCACAATTTCAATGCGATCTCTGCTTGCATCCCCCAGCCCCAGCTCTTCAGCAATCTGGAGCTTTTTCACTTTCTCCTGTGGAATTCCCATCAGACGGGTTTGAATCGCATCTGCGGAAACCATATCATGAGTTGCAATAAGCAGATTTCCAATTTTGGGTTCCATTGTTCGAGGCCCGGCTCCATCACCGACAACTGTGCCATCCGTTACGACAAACTCAGAATGTGATATTGTCTTCTGCAAGAGTAACAGATCAACAAGCACCTCGTGGATTTTGAGATGAGCCAGATGACGATTCTTGGTTAGATAGAGTCCAAATGAATCCTTTAATGCTCCCGTCATCTCTGTATGGCCATGTGTGTTATGTAGAACAATTCCATTGCCGACAAAGCTATTTGTTTCCTCTATGCTGAGGTCATACAGATACGGGGTATCGCTTTCAATTTCATCAATTGAAACAACATGATCCCATACGATATCCTTCGAAGCAAGAGCCTTCATTGCTGATATTTCTGATGCGAATTCATCATCAGAGTCGTTCTTCTCGAAGAGATTTATGAAGTACTCAAGTACCGGTCTTGTTGGAAGTGAATAGCCGTTCTCAATGGCATTCACAGAACTGGGCTTTCCTGTGGATTCATGGGTGAATCCTAGTCCTTCTCTAACCTTTCTAAACATTGATGGCGAAATTGGCATGGTGTCCCAATTGCTAGGCCTTTTGCTGCTCATTCTTCTCTCAGAGTGCTTCCGCAAAGCGTCTTCCTTATCCGCTTTCTTCAGATTCACAGTATTCGCAAAAGCGACCACATCGTCACCATAGATGCTGAGCTTGTGATATTCTCTGATTTCATCTGGTTTATCAGGAAGATGTACCCTTGTTTCCGTTTGGAATGATACTACACCAAGTCGAAGCAAAAGCATCTGTAGGTGCTTGATCAATTCTCTGCTTTTAGATGTGACATGCAATCCATCTTCTGCACATGTTCCATCTCCGTCGAAGTACCCAGCTACAAATGATGCTATCTCTTCGCTGGGACATTTGAATAGCAATCTTGGTATATCTTTGTTTGCCGCGGTAATTCGCTTTCCAAGCCCAATTCCTTCCATAAATTCGGCAAGATGAACGCTATCAAAGTAGAAGCTATTGTCTTTCTTCTTGGGTTCTATTCCAAACAACGATTTACATAGCATCACATAGTGATGCCTCAGCTTAGGATCGGTGTTAGTCCACCAGAATCTTACTGTTCCTTTCTCTACCTGAGTATAGCCTTCTGCCATGAAGTAGCCAATCCATCTCCAGAATTCCGGTGATGTGTGCGAAGGCACTTCAATCCAGTTGAAGGATTTTCTCAGTGGTATTTCATATCGGTGCAGTGTTGTTCGCACTGCTTCAATAGGAACATCGAGCTCTGAAGCGATTTCTGTAGTGTGTTTTCCTTCTAAATAGCGTTTCACCATAACTCTTTGAATCTCTGAATTGTATTTTCGGGTGGCTGTGAACTCAATGGAATCAATATCAATTTCAGAATGCTTCAGTGAGGGCACTTCTGGGAGTTTCTGGCTTTCACCATCGATGTCTATTCTTCTCGGTGTAGCAATTCTGTCGCCCTCTTTCAGTTGGCCGGCTTTCTTCCAACCTGATTCAGTCAAGAATGGATGCTCAGCTGAGACTTTGACGCTTCTTGATGTCTTTGTCTTCACTTCGAAAAGGGTTGCAGGAGAAGGAGTTCGCCAGAACTGATATGCAGTCCCCTCACTCATACCTCCTAACCTGGACAAAGTAATAATATCGTGATTCGAAACTGCTACAAAATCATTGTCTTCTGTTTGGATAACATCGTGAAGCGAATGAACCTCTCTAACTACATCTTCAATTGAGACGAGTGCACCATCTGCCAAGAAAATCTCTGTATCGGGGTGAACGCACTTAATTGTCGGCAGATGGATAATGTTAGTGTCAAAAACTTCTTTGGGTGCGATAGTTTCACCAAATGTATCTTCCAATGCAAGAGTATCCTGTGGCAATTCCACATCAACATAATTCGCTTTGATAAGGGGTAGAAACCTGATACCGTGTTTCTTGATAACTGGATACCAGTTGTTCTTGTGAGTGCCCTCGTAGATATTGGTAACTACTGTTTCGTTCTCGACAGCCTGAATGCTTCGATTGATAAACCCATCTCCAATGAGCTTCTTGAGCACGCCATCGAAGGTATAAGGATTTGTTGAGCAGGCTGGATAGAACTTGCTCCAAGATAGATTCAGTTTGATAGTTGTCTCGACATTCTTCGAGACATATTTGTCATAGTCGGCTAAGTCCATGACTCTCGCTATGTCTTCGTGAATTGTCTTCGGGGTTGTTTTAACTACAGCTACTTTTGTCATTGTACACTCAACTCTTGGAACGTTAACCCGTTGGGTCGAGAAACTTCTCCTACTATTTAAGAACTTGTCTCCAGCAAGCGCTTCGTTGGATGAGCTACTACTGTGACCTTTGTGCATATCATGCTGCGGATTACTGCAATTGATATCTAACTATACTAGAGAAATGGGGTTGACTGATTCATCATCTAAATGGGCGATTTTCGGATCAACGCGCCCTTTGTAAGCTGTACTAAATACGCTGATTAGCCTGCCATCAAAGAACTCTCTGAAGCCAGAAGGAAATGCTTGATGAGCACGAATCATCATGCACACGTCTAGATTCTTCGCAAAATCATCAAATGCCTTTCTTCCGAAGTTCTTTGCGCCGCCGCCCCGCATACTTCGCTGGAAATAGAAATCAGCAGGCTTTGGGTCGTTCCAGACTAATTGAAACAGCACTTGGTCATGGATATTTTCATAGTGTCTATTTGGCTTCTGAAGATCCCGCAATGAAGAGACACCTTCAGGGACTCCACCATGACACGCGAATACGCCCTGTTTATTTATCGCTGCAATTGGTAATGCTTTGAAGAAATTACAATAATTTCGAAAGAGGTCTCGTGAATATCTTCTTCGGATTACGTCTCTGAATCCATACCGAGCAGCCAATTCTTCTTCCTCATGATTTCCTCTCAGCAACAATACCCGGTTTGGATACTCTGCAGCCAAGGAGAGAACCAAGTTAGTTGTTTCAATCTGATTTTCTCCTCTATCCGCATAATCTCCCAAGAACACAATGGCCGAGGGATTCATCTCGTTGAAATTCTGAAGAACTGCTTCCGCAGCCTCTAAATCGCCATGGAGGTCTCCAACAAACAACACGTCTTCAGAAGGGAACTCTACCACATTCGGTTCGATTTCATAGTTTGAAGAAAGCCTGTCCAGTAGATAGCGCACCTCATGTTCTACTAGATCGTAGTCCCCTGTAATGACTCTCTTCGCAAGTTTCATTCTCTCTTCACATAGAAAACGCTGTATTTTCTTATAGTATTACGGCAATCCACATCGGATGCCTTCAACATTTTCACTCTGATTCTAGCGATTCAACAGCTGCCTGTACTGCTTCTTCTGCACTCTGAGCGGCATATACAGAATCGCTGCGGCGATGATCGATTTTCTGACCAGCTAATTTCTTGGCCCATCCACCTGATTCCACCAAAGCAATCAGTGGACGATCTGAGAACCAGGCAATTGCCATTTCACTTAAGGTTCCGGCTGACCCTGCGATGGCAATCACTGCATCCCCTCCACGGGCAACAAGGAAGTTACGAAGGTATCCCATTCCTGTCGGGATGGCGATATCAACAAATGGATTCGCGTGCAGTTTCTTCTCTGTGGGTAGAATGCCTACAGTTACTCCTCCATGTCTCTTTGCGCCCTTACAGGCGGCTTCCATCACACCACCTAGACCACCACACACCAAGACATATCCGTGCTTTGCAATCTCTGCTCCTACTTCCTCCGCAAGCTCTAGACCCCTTCCACTTGTGTCGGAGCCGCCTATTACAGCTATTGTCTTCTCCAAATCTATCACCGTGTCTGTGTCGTCTAATTGGTATTCAAGCTTAAAACTCATGTTCTCTCTTTGCTAGCGTTATTCTTTTACGGGCAAGATGTCCTACCCAGAGTGAGATGTTATCCATTGGAGATCTACAGGGCCAATGAAGCTGAACCTAAGAAACGAGTCGGTTATACAGCCACCTATGTCGCGGATATAAAGCTAAAACAAGAGATAGATACTACTGCATTCATCGCAGTTCATCTTGACGCTGGTGCTCGTACTGAACCCCACGCACATCAATCTCTTCAGGAGGCCTTCGTATTCCTTGACGTAACGGAAATTGGTGTTGACGGGAAGATATATTCAGTTGGGCCTGGAGATGTTGTACTTGTGGATCCTGGCGAAAAGCATTGGTTCTCAGCTCCAGCTGACAGGAATATCAGTTTCTTGGCAATCAAACTACCAAACATACCTGATGACAAGGTGAAAGCATCAGCTGCATAGTTGAGGGCGGTCTCGTAGCCTAGAGTGGTAATACGCCCTAGGTCTGTGGTTGTGCTATTTCCAAATAGCGGAAGCCATATTCGCCTTCGAAGGATACTTCGGCACCTTCACCTGGAGTAATAAGGAACACCACAGCGTGGTCTTTTCTTAGCTCTCCACTTGCCTTCTCTATTTTGAATTCACCTTTGCTTAGAGCAATCTTATGACCTGTTCTGAGAGCTCTGATTTCCTTGTGCTCGCGAATATCTATGCCAACTCGAGCTTGGATTTCGTCGTTTCTAACAATCAGAACCTCATTTCCTTTCACTTCTTCTCTGCTTAGGACATCCATCCAAACCCTCATTTCTTCTGGCAATTTCTCAAGGGGTACAAATCCATCCGTTGTCATATCTTCTACCTCTGGGAGATTCCCTTGGATTTCGTTCAAGATTGGGGTTATCTTGTCTGTAGACCAGCCTTTCTTGACAAAGGTTTTCAATGCATGTTCAGCAATTGTCTCAAGAGGGCCTTTGAAGCGATCGTGTGAAGATGCTGAAACTTTGTATAGCATGTGAAATGATGTAAGAGCTCCTTGCTCTTTACCATAGGCTACACCTATTTTGTAGCCGTTGAGAGCTAGATGCCACGCATTGTCGTGGTTGTCGAATTGTATGCAATACGTTGCAATGTCATTAAGCATTGAAATTGTAACAGACGGATGCTCTAGCTTTGTCTTTGTAAGCTTGAACCCACCCATGAATTCTCGAAGTATTTGCATCGTAACATATAGGCCTTCGGAGGTCTCTTGCATCTGAGTAAGGCCTGCTCTGTCTAGGAGCCCGTCATACAGCGAGTAGTAATAGTCGATCTCCTCATAGTCTTCTCTAATCAGGTTCAAAATGATTATGACCATAAAAACAGAAGCCTTCAACTCGTTGTTGCTGATTGATGCGAACATGAGCAACCGTGCGGCTTCATCGCTCACTGTTAGTGCGTCTTCTACTCCTTCACGGGTGCCACGATACAGATGGCATATCATTTCCAAGTAGTAGAGGAACAATGTTAGGTCCGAAGCGTGATCAACTAATCTGTCATGAGTTGCGCTGTCTTGAGTAAGCGTTGACACAATAAGTAACCGCTCGATTTCATTTTGTATCGCTTCGATTTCGTTAGCAAGGGAATCGTACATACCCTTTTGGAAGTCCTCAAACATAGCTGGTAAGCCAGCTTTGATGTCTTCCAGAAAATCCAACACAAAGAGTGGCTGCCCCTCTGAAAGCTTTCTATCCACATCTTCTGCAGGCCTCTTTACCGATCGGATGACACGAAGTGCATGATCCTCGATGATTCTGATACGTGTTACAGGATCGTAAGATTTTCTTCGCGAAATACTGTACCGTACTTCTTCACTGTATATCCGATCCCGTATGGTTCGTAGTTTCTTCTCAAGTTTACCTTCCTCAACTGATTCAATCAGTTCAAGTACAAAAGCTGAACCAACTATTCCTTCAACAGATCCGACATCTTCAATATCACTGCTCAAATCCTCTATTGTATTCAGCAATTTCATATCACTTGTAACTATCTTCGCCTCATCTGTACGTGATGCAGCCAAGATTAGAGACATGTCATTGAACTGAGGAAGGGCTTTTTTCGGCCAACCAATTTTGCCGATGAATTTCTTGATATCTTTGCTTAGCGTCTCATCTATTCTAATTATTTCTTCAACTTCCCTTCGCAGATACCAACGCAGCTCGTGAAATACCTGTCTAGTTATCCAGAGCTCCATTCCTGCTTTCTGGGCAGCTTTCTGGATATGCGCTACATCTTTGGGGCGTTCACTGAATCCGCTTATGAAAAAATTGGCGTCGAGGTATACGCGCATTATCATGTCTCCTAATTTGTCATGTGTTTCGGTGTAACAGGCCTTCCACGCGAAAAATGGCGGCCTAGCTAACCAAGACTAATTCGATTGAATGACCTCACCATTAAGGTCTTTCGTTAGGTAAGAAGACAGACCAAGAAAAATAGCTGTTCATATCTACATTGTATCTGGGAGGCGAGATTGACTGGATTTGGACCTTGAGGTTGAAGTCAGCCGTAGCCACTACTCTTAAATCTCGCATGATATTGGCGTCTTGAAAGCACGGAGCATATCTCTGATGAACACTCAGGATAGACCAACAATTTCGGAAATTCTTGACATTTCCTCTGTAGCGATTGTCGGGGTTTCGCCCCGCATGGGTTATTACTGGGTGCACGCCATGACTCAGTGGGACCATGATCTCGATTTGTATCTCGTCTCGAGATCCGGCGGCGAGGTCATGGGAAGGACGATTTACTCAAGTTTGAGTGAAGTTCCTAGTGAAATCGATTACGTTATTGTTGCAGTACCGCAGCGCGCAGTGATTAGCGTCCTGAAAGAAGCAGTCGCGAAGGGGGCAAAAGCAGCGACGGTCTTCTCAAGTGGGTATTCCGAGCTGGGTACTGAAGAAGGCAAACGTAACGAAGAGGAGCTTAGAGAATTCGTTAATGGTTTGGATTTGCGAATAATTGGTCCTAACTGTATGGGCTTGATGTATCCACGCATCGGATTTGCTTTCGTGCCAACTGTGCCTCGTCTTGCCGGTGATGTGGGCTTCATTTCACAATCCGGCGGTGTGGCTATTGCCGCTTACACAGCTGGTACAGCCGCTGGACTAGGTTTCAGCAAACTGTTTAGCTTCGGAAACGCAGTGGATATCAAACCACCCGAAATCGTGGATTATTTTGCAGGCGATGATGAAACAGATGTTCTAGGCATCTATATAGAGGGAGCCAACGATGGACGAGAGCTGGTTTCTCTTCTTAGGGAGACTGCTTCGAAGAAACCTGTTGTGGCTTTGAAAGGTGGACGATCCAAAGAGGGCTCAAGAGTTGCGGCTTCTCATACTGGGGCCCTCGCAGGCAATAGTGAAATCTGGAAGGCGGCGCTTCGACAAGCAAATGTCGTTTCAGTTGACACCATCGAAGACCTTGTTGGAACGCTGAGCATCTTTTCGATGTGTCCTGAACCAGAATCCAGAAACGTTGGCATAGTAGCAATCAGCGGGGGGACCAGCGTTATCTACACTGATTTGTGTGTTGAAGCAGGTCTTAAGGTTCCAAGAACGAGTGCTAACATCCGTGAGCGGCTGGATCCTCTCATTCAGGATGTTGGTACGAGTTTGAATAATCCAATAGACCTAGCGGCGGACTACTATATGGATCAAACTATTTCAGAGGTCATCACAATTGTTGGTGAAGAGGAATCTTTTGATTCCATCATCATAGAAGCAGATGCTCACAACATCCATCAAATTGCTTCTATCATGGACGCAGAGGATGCTATTGGATATTACTGGGAATCCTTGGCCAAGGGGGCTAGAAGCATTCTTGAAGAACACAACAAACCGGTTCTCGTCACAATTCCCGATATTGCGTACCCCGAGGCACGCAATGTTGCTTGGGAAGCCATCAATGCGGAGGATTTGCCGATTTTCCGCAATATCTCAGAATGCATTGGCTCGCTGGCTCGTGCATGCGATTACTATGAAATAAGACGGCGAAGGCAAGGAGACTAGGTTCGCAGCCAGTTGAGATTCATTTCTGTCGACTTCACTGTCCCTTTTCCACAGAATCACAATATAACGAAATCTTAAATTCAATTGAACTGAATAGTCTTGGGGGTCGAAAGATGTTGTTAGCAGCAATTGCACCTCTTGTGGCTTGGCTAGTTTTCCGAAAGAAAGGTGTGAGATACGGGCTAATCGCATTCTTGGTGGTTTCAATACTTGTTCCTAGCTTCATAGATTATGACATTCGACACGGAGACATTGAAAGATACGATGTTATCTCGGAAGGAGAACGAGAATTTTCCATAGTATATTTCAATTCTACTGCGCTGTTTCCCTTTTTGCTTCAAAAACATCACAACTGGACTGCAGCGAAATTTGTATATCAGGTTCATTTTCTTGATCATGATGGAGAGCCAATTTTCGAAACCTCACCGTGGGACG
Organism: Candidatus Lokiarchaeota archaeon; assembly: GCA_014730275.1. Classification (NCBI taxonomy): domain Archaea; kingdom Promethearchaeati; phylum Promethearchaeota; species Promethearchaeota archaeon. Next base: position 17,619 of record WJIL01000140.1, read on the forward strand.
ACCAAAGTGAATACATGCATTGGAAACGATTCGATGTGACACTGCGACTTTGTGGCATTGGGATTCTAATCAGTACAGTAGTTGTGAGTGTGACCGAATCTATGTTATGGTGGCAGAAAAAAAGGATTATCAAGAAATCATAGACCCATTCGGTCTATTTGTCCATGATGTGAGGTTCTTATACGGTAGCTGAAGCGATACAGAATCCCAGAAGCTTCGATATTCTAATATCGGACCATGTGAGTAGTGTGTGTTGGGCGTTCAATTTGGAACTTGAGATTTCTTGGACCACTATTAGCCGAGCTTCGGTCTATGCAGTACTTTCAGCTGCTATCTTCCTTCCAATCTCCTTCTATGTCTATGGCGGGATACAAGTGTACATCTGGATAATTCCGTTGGCTTGGGTACCTGTTGCTGCAATTCAAGCTATCATTGTGTCAATTGCTGCCTTATTCGCATTATCTGCTTCTTGGATTGTTACCACCGCCGGTACTGACACGGACATCCAGCTTCGCGAAGGCCCGATTTCTATACCTGGTCATCTGCTTCGTATGTCTGTGTTTCTCGCGGGGTTCATTGGAAGCTCTCTCTATTTCTGGAATATCTTTGCTTTCTTGTGTGGAATTCTTCTTCTTTGGTTTGGACGGAATCGAGTTTGGGAAGGTATGGGCACCTTTTCAATTTCTTGGACACTGCTTGTACAGATTTTCGTGTACCTGTCATTCTGGAGGTAAGTCAAAGTGGCTAGAACTAAACATATCCGAAAAAGTACGGTTCTGAAGATCGCAATTACCATCGCTCCTCTACTTGTCTGGGGTTTCATCAATATCGATCTCGGTGTTATGACAAATAACCAAACCACCATGCTCTGGGTACACGGACCGTCGACGCTCGATTCCGCCGAAGAAGGAGAGTTGCTTATTGAGGCGTGGGACCAATTCGAACGTTTGAGCTGTTCGTACAAAGGACGAGTTGAGTTCTCTCTCAAATCCTACGATATTGACACACTCGAACCTATACCGGAAGAAGAAGTCGTGAGCCAATTACCCGCCCCGCATCGCTTCACAGGGCAACTCTTTGGCCAAGGCATCATACCTGCTTACTTGCTACCTGGCATGGACAACGGAATGCGAAGATTCAGATTCCAAATATCAACGGAAGGCGTACACTACATTCTCGTTGAAGATACGCTTACAGAAAAGACCTACTGGAGCAATCCAATAGTGGTTGAAGATTCAGCGACACCTCTTGTTTGGGGCGATATTCATTCTCACTCTTTGCTTTCAGACGGAAGCGGCATGCCCTATGAGAACTATTACTTCGCCCGCGTTGTTGCTGGAGTGGAATTTGCCTCAATTACTGATCACGGAGAGAACTTACACTTGGATAATGGCTGGTCGTCGATCCAAGCAGCTAGCAACGCTGCCAATGATCCCGGTGAGTTTGTCGCTTTCCAGGGCGTAGAATGGACATCAAGCGGCGGCCCCCATACCCCCTCTTGGGGCTATGGTCATCTTACATTCATCTTCTCTGGTGACCAAGTAGGGCGAATTAGCGCTGATATACAGAAAACCGCAGATGATTTGTGGAATTACTTGGATGAATTCACGAGTGAAACTGGTGATAGAGCGCTAGCAGAACCTCATCACTGTGTGCGTCAGCCTTTCATTCAGGATTGGGCCGCCTGTTTCAATCATCCAGAATACATGCGAGTTGCTGAGGCTTATTCGGTCCATGGTAGCAGTCTAATCAATCCCTATTCACAGTGGAATGAAACCGGAACTGTGGGGCAGCCAGGAGCAGAGATCCCTGGTAGTAGCATCAATGAGGCTCTTAGTATGGGTCTACGCTTAGGCTTCATAGCGAACGGAGACTCGCATGACGGTTTTCTCGGACATTCGATATCTCATACCCGTGCTTTTATTGGACACCAATATCCTCCTGCTTACGATTCGTCACGAGTACCCCAACCTTATCCTAGCGGCGTAACAGGTGCATTTGTTGGAAACATCACACGAGAAGCTGTTTTCCATGCTATCTACAAAAGAGCCACCATTGCGAACTCCGACTATGGCCGACCGTATGTGAGATTCTCAGTGAATGGGCTAGAACCCGGTGACAATGATTCAACCTTGATTGTGGACAATGCAACAACAAACAGGGAAATTACTCTCTTCCTAGCTCAAGACGGGAACCCATCAGCTGGGTATAAGCGTGCGGCTAAGCCATGGATTGATGATCGAGATTGGAGCGCAAGAGTGCAAGTCTTCAAGAACGGTGACCTATGGCGAGAGGAGGAGATTGCCACTCCCTTGGCATCTATTACCTTCACTGATTCGGCTGCCATAACTGGAACAGAATACGAGAACTGTACAATCAAGAACGGCGAGTGGTACATAAATGGAGAATCGCTAACTGCTGTGGATCCTGATTCACTGAACACAGGTGGTGCAGATTACTACTTCGTCCGGGTCCTTACAAGCAACGGTCGTTTTACTGCGATAGGTCCCATCTGGGTCGAATCTGCTTGACATCCGTTTGCAAATGATAGCAATTCGGGTTGCAACAACCTTAAAGGAATGCAGTTAATTATAGTTTAGTCGGAAGGAGAGATGAATCGTGACAGTGGCAAAAGTCATCGAATTAGTTGGTAGTTCAGAAGAGAGCTTTGAGGATGCAGTGCAGAATGCAATCGATACTGCGTCTGACAGCATCAGGAATATCCACGGCTTGGATGTCTTGGATTGGACTGCAGACGTTGAAGACGGCAAAATCGTGAAGTACAGAGCGAATGTGAAAATCGCATTCCGCTACGAGGAGTAAGGGAATCGCCAGAAATCTGGCCAGATTCCCTATTTCCATTTTCTTGTCCTTTTTTTCCTAGAGCGCCAATTTACTACACCGCAAATGTGCGGCTAGATTTCTTTCGCTCTAACTGCTCTATCCAACAAATATGTTTCACGTGGAGCATTCCTTCGTTGGAATATCTGAGTCAATCAATTTGACTATGGATGAAGAGTAGGGGCTTGGGCTATTACATCTGATTGACGCAAACGAGGAATGTATCGTCAACGAGGATGTAATCAGACCCAAGCTGTGATATCTCCATGTGCCTTACTTCTTGGCATAGAGAATGACAATGACTATTATGATTCCAGCCGCAGCACCGCCTCCCGCAACGAGTAGAACCGGATCTATTCCCTCGGGCTCTGTGGTTTCTGTGGTTGTCTCGGATGTCGAATCGGTAGTGGTCGGTGAAGGAGCCGCGGTGAGTGCGTAGACTCTATTATCCCTACTCCCAACGACGACATCTGGGGTACCATCATCATCTAAATCATCAATTGCAGGTGAAGAACAGACATCATCACCAGTCTGAAAGGACCAGAGTACAGTGCCATTTTTCCCATCCCGCGCATAGATGTTATGACCACTCTGTGAAAAATGTGAAATACGATATTGTGTTGTTAGCACTTAGCAACCCCAAAGCATTGTCTCCCTATTGGATACTCTATTGCAAGGCCAATTGCGTTTGGTAGCCTATGAACATGATTGAATATTAAATAGAGACTCATTTAATTACAGCAACCCTCACCGCTTCACAACCCCCCATATCCCTTGTTTGGTGGATGCTGGCCGCATCTGTTGTTGTTGTTGCTAGTGTAATCTCACTGGCGGCCCGAAAGCGGCTCAAGCTGTATCTCGGAAGGAATAAGGACTAGCTTTCGAAAGTGTCAAGGGTCTCTTTCGAGTTATTGTTAAATCTCCAATAGATAAGGTGAGTTTCAGATTTGAACCAGTGAAAGAGAGTTTATCTAGTTGCTATTGGGAATTTGAACTTACGTGCCATCTTGGAAATCTGCGGTACGAGCTTATGTGACAAGTCTTGTACCAACAGTCCGATCCTGTGACCTTTCTAGATTACCTTAATCACTCAATAAACGAGTTTAAGTAAGCCCAAACATTCCTGAATATGAGGGCAGCGAATTTGAGGGCTGGATGAACCCCGGTATCATGTTGCAACAGCTGGGGAGAAATCAGGAAGCCCAAGAAGCCTATGATGAAGCAGAAGCTGCAGACCCTGAACAGTTCGAGTCCGCACTGCAGCAGATACAGCATCAGATAGGCGAAGCCAGGGCACGAATGATATGAGGGGGAAGATGATGGCAAAGGCAGAACAAAACGCCATAGACACGTCACTCACACAGGTTCGTGAAAAGGCTCAGCAATTCTTGAACCAAGGGAAGATCCAAGCAGCAACTGATATCCTCTGGGATACAGCTAACACCCACAGAAATGATGCGGCCACATGGCACATGTTCGCTAACATCTATCGGGACCACGGAAGCAGGTTCACGGACGGTGAAAAGGCGTACAGGAAACGGTTCAACCTTGCTGACGGGCCGGATATCCCACCTTTCGAGTTCATAGCCTCACTCTTGTGGCTTCTATGATATGGCCTGCAGGATACCACCGGAGGCAGTTATCGAGTATGTGAATGAGGAGCTTGGGTCATGGCATCTAGGAATACCCGAGGGTGACGACGGAGAACCACTGTTCACTTGAAGATGAGGACATAGCTTTGAGTTATCTGAGCAGGGTCTACAGACCCATTGTACCCGAGATACGAGATTGGTGGTTCTCCCCAAACCACAGCGTAAAGGAGGACATCATTGACACCACCTTCAGGGGACACATCAAGTACGAGTTTGATAGTGTACAGGTCGTCTCCCATTTCTACGAGGACCATATCACGCTGATTGCCCGGTGTTTGGATATCAACAAAGAGAAGGAGGTGGGACGAACATCAACCCATCCAACCAGAAGGTTTGTAATAATTGGTATCTATTTAAAACCACAATCTAGCAATGGTACGATTCCAGTCGCTTTCTGTTTTGTCTGTTTCAGAAAGTGGAGAAAGTGAGTCTGTCACACCTTCTAGTCCGACCATATAGTGGTCTGGAGGAAATATGGATATTGGGAAATGAACAATCAACGTGTTATTCTCTACTGACAGGGATGTGTCATATTGTTGACCGAGAGTTCCGTTGTAGTACGTGATAGTATAGTCGGCGGATAACCTGTCATCGATATCCTTCACAATTATTCGAAGTTTGTACTGATATGACGTATCGTTCTGAATGTTTCCCGCTACATTCATCTGGAGGACGATATTGGAACCACTCAAGTGTGACTCAACGCTTAAGATATCGATATTGGGATTCTCAACGTCTCCTTCTGGGTCAATATGCCTGATGTTTGTTCGGTGGACAGGGGTCCGCCCTACAACAATAATGCTCGGTATCAGTATGATTGCTACTACACCGAGTGTTAGAAGAGGCCGCTGGCGTGCCTTGGACGAGAGAAGGGAGAGTACTGAGCGGCTTTCGTCAGGCTCAAAAGGTTCCTCTGGTCGGTTCTTCCAGTTTTTCAGGTATCTTGCCAGGAAGACCAACACGAGGACTAGTACCAGCCCTATGAAGATCATGCTAAGAAATCCGAGAGTCTGCTGTTGCACTGGAGAAGTAGGAACCGTAACAGTAGTCTCAGTACCTTGCATTGTATTTCCAACCCTTGTCTTTTTGAACCCCATGCGTTTTTCATGAAATAGAGAATTTGATTCTTTTTGGGTTTTCCATATGAAGTTAAGAAAAATTTAATAATCCTATGATAAAATGATTGATGTATCATCATTAGAGGTTCTGCCTTTATGATCAGGAGGTTGGAAATTGAAAACATGTAACAAGGAAATCGCTTTAGCATTGGCAACCGTTTTTGTCCTGTCAATTGTTTTTCCATCTTTGGCTGTGGCACCATTGAATAACTCAGATCCGCTTGTGCTTGAAGTCGAAGATGCAGGCAATGTGGATTCCATGGCTTTGTCCGGGATTAGTTAAGACAGGGAGAGACCGGTGGTGGTTTATTCATCGAATCCGGTTGGGACCAGATTAGTGGAAATAGGCAAAAAGAGATGTTCAGTTGACCCCGAAACAGGGGAAAG
>WJIL01000141.1 GCA_014730275.1 Candidatus Lokiarchaeota archaeon
CAATAGAGATGAACTCTCCATGGTCCACCTCAAAGTCCATCCCCCTCAGCGCGATGACTTCCTTTCGTCCTCGGCGATAGACCTTCATGAGGTCTCGCACTACAAGTTTGTTCTCTTCTGCAATTTGTTCTAAATCTTCCATGGGATCGCCTCCAATCAGCTAACGTATTGAATTTCCTCCGCGATATTCTTCTCCAATGTCTCTTTGGTGATGAAATAAGTTGTAACGAGCACGGCTATTAGAGTCACCAGTACAACGAAGCCAACCACTAGGTAGGGTACAGCAATAACAACAGGCAACCTGAGCCAGTAGAGTGTGATTGTTGTACCTATGTAATTGAGCGGGACTTGGATAGCAAAGCTCGTGAGGGCAAGACCAATCAGACCTCCAACTCCGGCGGCTATTACCGTTGTTGCCAGTGAATCCACAAGCATTGGGACCAGTATCGACCGTCTTTCTGTCCCTAGTGCTCTCAGGACTGACAATGGTCGCCTTAGGTTCTGTATTCTTACCACAGTCACGATCGCGATTCCTGCTGTGAGGTATATCAATGAGAATACAACATTCAGCGTATAGACACCGTATATTGTCTGTGCAGCCCTCGAATCAAGTGCACGGTCAAGGTTCAGGAGTCCAGACTCTATCCTCTGGAATGATGACTGGGATAGTCCAGCGATTTCTCCCATTATTCTCGTGTAATTCGCTCCTTGGTCGAGTTTGACGTAGAAGCTAGAAACTTCACTCGTATTCGTACATGCCTGAACATAATCAAGGTTCATCAATACGAAGGTCCCCAAATTCGGCTTCCCGGGAAAGTATGATGGCCCTCTCTGATACTGGTATTGAGATGACAGAACGTCGACGATTGTGCAATCTGATTTGTTAGCCCATCCCGGGCCTTCCAGGTGGATTGTGACTTCGTCTGAATAGACTGCAATCTGCTGTCCTCCAATCCCACCTGAATAGGTTTCGGTGGGTTTGAAGGTAGTGATAACACTCTGGTTATTCAGTGACATCTGGTTCAATGACTGGCTAGGACTCCTGTCCTTGGTGAAATGGTCAAGTAAGAACCCAGATTCCGCCCAGGCTTTCGCCTGAACACCAAAAATACTTACACTACTGTTTATGTATTCAAAACCATAACGTTGCGCCTGCCTGAACTCGATATACCCCGTTGTTTCAAAAATCGCCGAGGCCTTTTTCACACCATCAATGCCTGTAATGTCATCCAGCATATCCGCTGTAATATTGTGGACTTCTGGTCGTACCTTGATAACTACATCCCCACCGGCTTCGAACATGGCAAGTGATCGCGTGTGATTGAATCCTGTCTCAGCTGAAATCGAACAAAACAACCCTGCAGTGAAGACCAATCCCACAAAAGCCACTGCGAGGGTTTCGCTCTTTTTGAACATCTTAACGGTGCGGGATAAGAGTCGAGAACCTGGAGCATACTTGTTGGCTTTCAATCGAGAAACCAAATCCGCCTTGATATTTGGTCCCCCTCTCGCCAGCAGACGAGCAAGGCCGACGACAAACATTGCCATGAATACGACGACTACGATGCTGAAGTATAATCCTCCAGTTCCAAAGCCTGCACCATAATATGACAGTCTTGAGAACATGGGATAGAGGAAGAACGCAGCAACACCAACAGCACCAAGATCCATGAATGGATTGCCAAGGCCGCTTTCTTCTTGGAGTACTTCTTTCTCAAGCCAGGCATGGGCCTCTTCAGGTGACATGAGGAGTGATTGAACTGCTGTGGGAATAGATACTGCTACACCAACCCCAAACGAAAAGAGGAATACTGAAATGATCGCCTCCCGCTCCAGCAACAAACTAAAGCCAGCTAACCTTTCAAGATTGAATTCCAGGAGTGTGCGGACTGAGCCTGACAAATAGGAGGACAGCACACCGATCAGTACCGCGCCTAGGCTTCCTATCAAAGCTACACTCACAGCTTGTTCTATAACCCACCTGAAGGCTTGCCTTCCGGAGGCCCCCCGGGTCTTGAGCGTGCCGACGTCCTTCCTTCGTTGGTCGGCCACCAGCTCAGAGTTGTAGTATACCAACATGATGCCCATTGTTAGGGAGGGTATCGAGAATCCAAGTGAAATCGAGGTAACGGTTTGCGCCCATCCGGTATATGAGAGCAGCGTATCTTCCAAGTCATATTCTGACACATAGGCGTAAGGCAGGCTGTTCTGCTCGATCTGCTTACCAATATTCTTGGCTCTGTCAGCGGGTGTCGTACTGGTAGATGAAAGGATGGAGGACTCATCAAGGTCGACCCAAAAGACTTCCTTTTTGCTCACATATCCTCTGGGATCAAGCTGGGGGAACGCGGTTTCCAGCCCTTGCTTTGTCGTTATCATCCGTAACATTGAGACCCCTTGGTTACGGGCATACCGCATGGGAAAGAGGTTGGTCCTGAATGAGCCAACAATGACAAAGTCTTTTTCTATGACGATTTCCGTCCCGTTTTCATGGATCCTGGATACTGCTGTGAAGTTGTCCCCAATGCTAAGCTCGTAATGCTCAAGCGTTGACACCTCAACATAACAGGAGGAATCGTTCAGCCTTGCCGCGGTGGTAAGCAGTTCGAAAGCTTGGGGAAATCTTGATGGAGTATCCTCTACGATACCGAGATACACCTGTTCTTGATATTCATAATCGTCCACGTCCCAATCATAAGAGCGCACCAAGCTCAGGAGTTGGGAAGTTTCTACATTTTGTTGACTTTCGATAATCCCTTGGATGTCCTGTGTTGTTGTCTCGTTCTGGTCATAAAACTGTTCAGATAAGGCGACCTGCATGTCAACCGAGACATTCCCTGTCATCTCTTGAAGAACATCTGGACGTATGCTGTCCATATAAAACAGAATGCCGCCCAAGACACCTGCTGACAACGAGAATATCAAGAAGGTGGCAAACACCTGCCGTTTATCAGCGGTTAGTCGTGCCAACATAAACATTTAGACTTCTCCTCCGCGATAGGGACCAGCTTCTGCCCAATGTGCATTCAGCGCCTCTTGCAGGTTTACTTTTGAATTAGTGACAGCTACGATGAAAATCATTGTTACCATCGAAATGACAAAGAAGCCGAGTATGGCGAGCAATCTGAACCAAGGAACAGATGGAAATATGGATACTGGGAATACATAGCTGCTCGTAGAAATAGTTAGGAGCGTATTTACAATGAAGACAGGGGAGAAGAGCAGGAGTAGCATAAGCGCTGATATCGATAAGATGAGTAGCTCCGCTGCCTGCGTCTTTACGATGTCTGCTGTCCGTGCTCCCATGGATCTCAGCAAGGCCACTTCTCGTTTCCTTGAACGGATGTCTTCAGCGGCGTAAATCGAGAATGCCCCAAACATGACCAGGACCATACCCACAGTCATCATCGTGTCGACAGCCCTGTCCATGGAATATTCTGCCTGGTCGACATACTGTTTCACTTCATAGTCCACGCAGGCCCATCCATTGTAAGCTGTATCCCAGTAGTCTCCTTGCGTTTCTATTACTGCGTTGCCTGATGCATTCATCAGTTCTTCTACCATTGCAGTGGAATTCCCCTTGTCCCTTACATTCACACAAAGCGAATTCTGTGCTGAAGCCGTGAAGTTGATTTCAGATGCCAAGTACTCTCTATTTGCGTACATAACTTGTTTCCCAAAAGGCTGAGGCCGGTAGGACTCTGACCGGGTGGTGATAATGCTACCATCGGAAAGGCCATCGACTATGGCTAGTATTGAAAACACAAAGACCTTGCTACCCTCGGGGCTTTCAATCGATGCCCTAACCGAGTCCCCGACAACCAGCTCGTATTCCTGTGCCACCTCTTCGGTAAGTATCACGCCGTTTGGCGTAGAATCAAGCTCATCTAATGTCTGCGAGAGTACTGTCGATTCGTTCAGCAGAGTCCCTGTGTAATCG
>WJIL01000142.1 GCA_014730275.1 Candidatus Lokiarchaeota archaeon
AGGAGACGTGATTGGGTATTCTGCAAAACGTCTTTCTTTCTTCCAATATCCATGCCAAATCCGAAAAGCAGGAAAGCTAGTGCATAGGTTGTTACTAGGCTTACATAGCCTAGAAGAGAATCAGGGACTAGAAAGAAACCTACAAGAATCCCAACGAGAACAGAAGCCAAAACAAGCAAGGTTGTTGAACGCTCATCTCCAGCATCCTCCAACCTGTCATTGCTTTCTGACATTTCGAAAGAAACCACGGAGGCGAAAGCTTTGACAAATACTAGGCTTAGCGCGATGGTGAATATTGCAATAACTAATGCGGAGATTCCAATCGTTCCTAGACTACTCATTACAGTATTGTTTGCTCCGACTTGAGTGCCCATCGCTGCAAGAAGAAGAACGAGCCCTCCTGTTGTTATTTTGCTGGTGGCATTGTAGATTACTTGCGGCAGCTTACCAGAGTAGCCAAGTGCAAAGCCAAGAATGAGACAGGCCAGTACAAGTAGGATATTCATGCTAAATCACTCTGACATGCTGTCCGTGTGGAGCACTGCCTTTTGTATTGGGCTAATAACCTGTCGGTGTGTTTGTTGACGTATCGAAAACCTATTACACCTTCAGTTCAATATTCATCATACGCACAGAATTGAATTGACGATGAAAGGACGTAGAGGAAGAAGATCGGGACGACGAAGGAATCGTAGACCAAGGCGCTTATCTCGAATTGGGGTACAACGAGCTGCTTACCCATCCCGTACCGTAGTACAAACCCGTACAGATAGCACACAGATTCAGGAGCCCACTGTAGACACGTCAAAGTGTGTGGGTTGTGGCATATGTGCTGAGAACTGTCCTACTGGTGCAATAAGCATCGTTAACGGTAAGGCTCAGATTGATTATTCGAAATGCGAAAATTGTGGAGTCTGCATTAAAGTTTGCTCGCAAAATGCGATTAGCTGAATCTGGTTACCCCCTTATCATCTATCAAGCGAACATAGATTCCATGATCATCATTAGTATGAACCCGATGATGAGACCTGTTGTTGCAGTGCTTTCGTGTCCTGCAGAATGGCTTTCAGGGACCATTTCATCGCTTACGACGTAAATCATGGCTCCTGCTGCAAATCCCAATCCAAAGGGGATAAGCCCTGCAATTGATGAAACTAGAATCACCCCAATAACCGCTCCAACTGGTTCTGCTAGACCTGCAAGAATCGAGTAGATGAATGGCTTCGACCTCGATTCGCACTCGATAGTCAAAGGAGCACAGATGGCCATACCTTCTGGGATGTTATGTAATCCAATAGCCAGAGCTATGGCAAACCCGGTGGCAACATCGCCAGAACCAAAGGCAACACCTACTGCCAACCCCTCTGGAAAATTGTGAATGGCCATCGCAATAGCTGGTAACCAGGCACCGGATCTGGTCGTTTCTATGCCCTCGTGTCTCGAGTCATGAACATGTGGAATAGTATGGTCTGCTAGGAATAAGACAAGCGCTCCCATAGCAAATGATCCAGACACAATCCACACTCCTGCCATTTCAAGGGCAGGAACAAGAAGGCTGAGCATGACTACTGCAAGCATGACGCCTGCTGCAAACCCTACCCAGAAATCAAGATTTTTTCTGCTTGGTTTTCGTTTGGCTATAATTGGTAAAGCCCCTATTCCAGTAGCTAAGCCGGCGGCCATACTTATCAAAAGCGCGAGTTCTAGCATGCTAAATTCTAACTGCAAATGAATCAGTTGATTGAATCTCCATTCTACATAAGTTCGTTATGTTATCTCAGATTGCTTGCAATACATAATGGTAATCAACTCATCATCTTCCATCGGTCTGTAAATCAGCATTTCAGGAGTTAGCTGAATCACGAAGGAGACTAGGCTGCAAATGGGCCGGGAGTCATAATCAGATTCACTTCTTACCATACTATGGGGCACTACCTGATGTAGAGAATAGAAATCACTAGATTTGGCAGGGGGTCATTATTACCTTCATAACTGCGGTTGATGGTGTACTTGTACTCCTGGTTCTTGTAATATTTACCAAAGAACATGAGTCTGACCAGAGCAGAATCTTCTAACATACTCAGATATGGTTACAGAACTACTTCTGCAAAACGAATGTTGCATTCAGGGGTCATTTTGACGGAATTCTTTAAAAGGGCTACTCACCTAAGTCGTTGTTTGGAGATATGTCCCACTGGACAACCGGTTGGACATAAAGAAAGCAGGAATAGGCAATTGCCGCGTGAAGTTCCAATGATCCCACTAATTGCGATAGATCATGAAAATCCGGTGAGCACGTCACCTAATTTTGATTGATAATTGTATATTCATACATGGGTTGATAGAGACCGTTCATCTGGCGATTTCTCGTCGCTTTTGCCATCTTTCTAATCTCACAACAAAGCAGAAGGATGTATGGGATTGCCACGACCGTTCATATCGAAATGCCAACGCACTATGCTCATTCTTACTATTGTATTCACACTCATTTCTATGAGTTGTCTCAGCATTCCTGCAGTACCGAGAGAAAGGAGTACTGAATCAACGCCTGATGATTACAGCAAGTCTCGAATCGTGATATTTCACGATTCTAGTCAAACTCAAATCGCTCCCTATATATTTTCCATCCAGCAGATTCTGTTATCTTGCGGAATGGATTCGGAAAAGGCAAGTGTTGATAATCCCTTGGCTCTGGAATACGAGGTTGCATCAAGGCATTCAGGAATTTCAATCTACGCCCTTGAAAGCAGTATCGAGGGTATTCTTGTGGGTGGAGAGAAGATTTCTTGGGAGCGGATGGCCAACACTATTGAAAAGATTCCTGAGATACACCACGTTTTCGGCATTGGGAATGCGTATCTTATGGAAGACCATCTTAGTTCGGTTGATAACGTGTACTTCGAAGAATGCGATGTTGTAGATCTTCGATTAACAGTTCTATATGCGGCTTGGAGTACGGCCGAAATACTCTCCACTTCTGATAATCCTCAAGAGCGGGCAGCAAGTAAGGATCTCAGAAAAGTCGTACTGAAAGACGTCTGTGAGAATATCAACGAATTGATGTCCAGTAGCATTATGCCCCAAAACTATACGGGAGAAAAGATTTCCGAGGAACCGAACAATCCAAAGCTAAGGGAGACTTGGGCCCGTGAAATTCCACAATACTCCGAGAGCGGCGAATCTCTGAATCCTTTGATGCGTTTAGCTGCTGATAATGACAGTGAAGACTACATAAAGCTGAGAAAGATGAGCCCTGATAGTGGAATTGGGGGACCTATCGGGTGGCTAATCGAAGAGGTACTCTATGCACTCGTCGACGAAGGGCTTGATAGTCTTGAAATGCATGTTGATGCGGCCGCGCAAATTGTAAACTATGTATCGGATGTTGTTAACGAAACGAAGGCAAAAGTAGTGACATGGTTCGAAGGTAAGAACATCACTATTTCCGGCTATGATTTCAAGTCGGGTCTCCCTGAATTGCTTCCAAAAGAGATGTTTGAACTGTGGACACTGGGCGATTCTCTAATCAATGATGCATTCTACAAGGTTGATGATTGGGTTGGCGATTATGTAGAGCAGATTATCAATACCCCAGTGCAGACCAAACTCAAGGGTCTCACTCCAGTTTTCTTATTCAGACTTGGAACACCAATTAACTTGGGAAGCAACTTTGCAAGCTTTGGAGCTGTTCTCCGGGTAAAGCTCTTACCCGACTTTGAAGTGGATAAGGCCTTCTTTGAGGCGTTTATGAATCAAGCTATATTTGGATCAAAGAACTTGACCAAGATGTCTGATACCGAGACCGCTTTCATAGAGGTGCGCAAGTTCATCGATATCATTCCAGTTATGGACCTAGAAATGGGGATTTGTGCATTTCTGCCAATAGGCAACTCATGGACGGAAGGAATACTCGGAGATTTTGATATCCACTTCTTTGGGTCTGCGAGTATACAACTTGCTTTCCCACCAATTGATGCCTCGGGTACTGAGAGATCATTTATTGATGTTAGAGCATGGGCTCTCAAATTTGAGCTAGACGCAGAATACAGTCTTTCAGTAAAAGCATTCTTAGGTCCTGCATCCGTAGGTGGCGCAATTATAGGCACCATAATGGAATACGTTGAAGAACTTCTGAGTATGACTTTGACACTGACACTTTCTGTTATCTTCGAAATTAGTAAGAAGTACGCAGGCCAGGGATTACCAGCTAAATCAACAATTCTCGTAGATGTTGTGATTGGTGTTGTACTGAATATTCGTATTCTCGTAGCTGTTTTCAGGGGTTCTTTCCAAGTTGGAACAAGATTCGAACAGACTACCGGCGGAACGAATCAAAGTACAATGGCCCAGCTGGCAGATGAAGAGGGTCAGTTTGTGACCAGTTCATCAGGTGTCAGTACTCTTGGTGTCTATTTCACATTATACTGTTCGCTTTATTTGGGAATCGATTTATTTGCCATAAGCTTTGGAACCGATTTTGGAGGCCCTTGGACTGAGACTTGGGATATCTCAGGGTCATGGGGTTCACCTGACTATGGCAGTAATGCCGCAGATCTAACTGATACTGATGGGGACGGGCTTCCAGATGACTTTGAAAACAGAATGAATACAATCTATGGTGGAACCTATTTGAATCCATCTTCCAGTGATACCGATGGCGATGGTCTCAATGATAAGCTAGAACTTGAAATCAATACCTTTCCTAATGATGTTGATAGCGATGATGATGGATTGAATGACTACGCTGAGAAGTATACGTGGCTAACCAATCCATTGCTAAACGACACTGAATGGGACAATGTTACTGACTATGATGAGTGTATCATCTATAACACAAATCCTCTGCTTGTTGATACCGATGCAGATGGGTTACATGATTGGTATGAAATCAATACAGTATATGACATATCCAATGTGCAGAACACGTACGGTTTTGTTGATGGTGTTGAGATAGGTGGCGCTACCTATAATGATCGAACTGATCCTCTCTCCCCGGATACTGACAATGACGGACTACTTGACGGCGATGAGTGGAAAAACGGAGTTCAATATGCTAATCAGTCACTGATTGATGCGTTTTCGTATGTTAAGATGAACTGGACGCATCCGTTGGATAAAGATACCGATGACGATTCTGTGGTATGGGAATGGAAAGACAGCGATTGGAAACCACAACATGACAACTTCTTATGGGATTGGAATGACGGAAAAGAGGTACACGGCGAGTACTTCACCCTTGAAGATGAAGAGGGATATCCCGAGGTTCAACTGGTAAAGACCAATCCGTGCCATCCCGATACCGATAATGACACCTACGGCATTACTGTGTTCAATACTGATACTGCTGAGCTTACTCAGGTTCCCCCCTCAGATCCTACGGACGGCGACACAGATCACGATGGACTGATTGATGGCAGGGAGAAAATTGCAGCTGGCTATTCCGGCACTTTCTACGCTGATCCAGATACTGATGATGACCACCTCCCTGACTACGAAGATGTTATTCTTCCGACGGACCAACGAGACCCAGATACTGATGATGATCTGGTTCTTGATGGTGATGAGTACTACACATATGGAACCGATCCTTGCAATAATGATACTGACTTAGATGGCCTTACAGACGGTGAAGAACTGTTCTTCTTCTATTCCAATCCCAATGTCAGAGATTCGGATTTTGATGGCGTGGATGATGGCGAAGAGATACTCCTCTATCTAACAGATCCGCTAGTAAATGACACTGACGGAGACGGATTAGCAGACGGTTACGAAATTCTGGTTTCAAAAACTGATCCAAGGGTTTTCGACACGGATGAAGATGGGCTTGGTGACGGGGCCGAACTGAACGTCTGGAATACAAATCCGCTCGATTGGGACACAGATGGCGACTCGATGACTCAGCTCACAGAACACGGTAATATGACCTTCCCATGGGGAGACGGAGCTGAGGTAGAATATGGGACGGATCCGACTGAGATTGATAGTGACTCTGATGGTCTATCAGATGCACAGGAGCTTTACATAGCGGATGGGGGGCCAACCTTCAACGCCATTCCTCTTGATCCGTTGGATAACGATACAGACAATGACAATCTCGAAGATGGTAAGGAGCTCATTGTTGAAAATGTCACACTCATCACGTATCCATATGTTGGTCTTCAGATGCGCTTGCGATGGGGCTCTTGTCCGGTTCTGAATGATACTGATGATGACGGTTTGCGAGATGACCTTGAAGTTGAATATTCGTGTGACCCCGCGGACAAAGATACCGACAACGACATGATTACTGACTATGCTGAGATATTCCTCACGAATACAAACCCTCTAACAAATGATACCGATGGTGACGAAATTCCAGACAATGTTGAAGCAAAGAATGTCACTACACTTAGTGCCACAATGCTTGCTAGCGAAGCAAAGAATAGCTTCATAATTGCAAATCAAGAGTTCTGGCCGCTATTCCCAACATCTGCCACGGATAGTGATAGTGATGATGATCTTCTGCCTGATGGCATCGAGTATCTATACAATACGAATCCGCTGGATAATGATACGAATGAAAACGGAATTCTTGACGGATACGAATATGATGCAGATGAAGACGGCCTTTCAGATGGCGAGGAATTCTATATTGCAGAAACCTGGAATGGACCTCTTCCCATAAGGAATGGCTCCTGGTATGCAGATCCCGGAGGCTTCATGAATCCTGATTCCGATGGTGACGGCTTGAACGATGGTGACGAAGTACATACCCATGGTACCGATCCCACTTCATCGGATTCTGACGGGGACGGAATGTCCGATTACGAGGAGGTACAACTTGGAGAGAATCCAGTTGTTCCTGTTACTCAGGGGCTCTCAAAATGGGTGCTTCTAGGCATCGGCATTGCTGGTGGATTTGCCGTGGGAATAATTGCTGAAACATCAGTTATTCTGTTGCGGCGGAGGCGGGAGAAGAAATCTGGGAAATCCAAAAAGAAATCGAAAAAGAAGAAGTCTTCCAAAGGAGGTGGAAAGAAGTGAAATCAATAACAACAAAGCTATTTGTGCTTGGTATTGTCGTACTGATGTTTGTATCTACAATTCCATTTGATACACCCCTTTCCCAATCTGAATCAGATGGTAATTATCCTGAAGCCCCGATTCTACCTGATATGGCACCCGATGTCCCTCCACCGGGACAAATGAATCTTACAAATGATTACCAGAAAATATGGGAACCAAATGCGATTCGGGGATCCACTCATGGTGTAGCCGCTACACCTAGCAAGAACCTAGTTGCAGTTGCCGGTGGCTGGCTTTCAGACAAGGAGGTTCATGTCTACCGTTGGAGCTCAGTAAGAAATGAGTATTACCATGTGTGGGATAGTGGAGATGGTGTAATCCAAGATGATGTTCTTTCTGTAGCTATTGATGATGCTGACAATAACGGTAGGTACGAGATTGTGGCCGGATGTGCAGACGGAAGAATCTACGTTTTCGAGCAAATTGGTGTGGAAGAGGGCATCTATTACTTCGATTTTGCTGATAACAAGTTCGAGCTTGTTTGGGACAGTGGAAACATAATCGATAAACAAGTCTGGTCCGTGACAACTGGAGATTTGAATAACGATGGTTTCACGGAGATTATTGCTGGGGCTTGGGACTCCCGTGTTTACGTGTTCAAACTCCACATGTCATCAGATTATCCTCAATGTCCTGAGCACTACATGGAATTTGAGCTCGTGTGGCACAGTGGAGACTGGATAGACAGTCGGGTTTATGATGTTGAGATGGGCGATACCGATCGCGATTTCCGAGAAGAAATCATAGCTTCCAGTCACAATGGAAAAGTGTACATATTCGAGCACATTCCATGCTGGCCCTATAACTTCGATTACGCTTGGGATAGCGGAAACACCATGTACAATCCTGTTAGGTCCATTGCCGTAAGCAATGATCTGGACTCCGATCAATATGGCGAAATCGTTGCTACTAGCTATGGGCTCGGTGTGTTTCTATTCAACTATGATTCTACGCTCCAAGATTACTCGAGCATGAAACTGAATCGCCCGATTTCCACTTGGGAAAAGGGCTCTCTCCCAACAACAGGAAAATATCTGGGGGCGGAAGCTGACGAGTATATTGACAAGAAAGTATGGGGCTGGGAAGAACATGGAATCTATGAACCTGCTGATATTCCCTATCCGTGGAGCTCAGAGCACATTGGTGGTGCTTCTGCTATAGGTGGTCCCCTAGATGGTAATTTCACTACTTTTGATGCTACAGAGAGCTATGTCTACCTTGATTCATGGGACTTCGTTCAGGGAAATGAAACTGGAGAATTCATGGCTCCCTATGATATGGAGTTTGACCAAGACTATAATGCATATGTTATCGATCCCGTGAACCAGCGTGTGACAAAATTGTCCCCAGAAGGCATAATACTGAATTCTTGGGGCGAACATGGGAATGAATCTGGACAGTTCTACATGCCATATGGCCTCTGCGTTGATAGCTTTGGAAATGTGTACGTAGCTGACACCCTAAACAACAGAGTTCAGAAGTTCTCATCTGATGGCGTATTCCTGAATCAATGGGGTGAACAAGGTGCCGAGCTCGGGCAGTTCAGTATGCCAGTCGATGTTGATGTTGGACCCGAAAACTCCCTTTTTGTTCTCGATGCCAACAATAGTCGAATACAGAAAATCAATCAAGAGAACGGGTCAGTCATTACGACTTGGGGAGTAAACGGTTCAGCGGCGGGCGAATTCTATCAGCCTTTTGGTATTCGAATAAGTTCGGAAGGTATTGTGTATGTCGCTGATACTGGCAACAATAGAATCCAGGTTTTTGACCTTGAAGGCTCATTTTTGTTCGAGTGGGGCCAATTAGGTACCGGGCCTGGAGACTTCGACCAGCCTAGCAGTCTGGCAATCGATGATCACGGTCAAGTTTACGTAACCGATCATGTCAATGATCGAATTCAGAAGTTCCGTTCCGATGGTGGATTTATAGCTGAATGGGGGACTGAAGGATCCGCTGCAGGTGAATTCCAAGGACCGAAGGGAATCGATATCGCTCAAGACAAATCTATCTGTATTATTGATTCAGGAAACACAAGAATGCAGAGATTTGGTCTCCCCAGCTATGAATTCGTTGCTTCATTTGGAAGTCAAGGAAATGAAACTGGACAGTTCGATACTGTCTTTGCAATTGATTTTGATGCTGAAGGCAATATGTACGTATCCGACAGCTACAACTATCGGATTCAGAAATTTGGCCCAGATGGCAGTTTCATTACTTCTTGGCCAGTTCCAGATGCTGGTGGTGAAGGTACAGCTGTTCCACATGGCATTGCTGTTCATCCTGCCGGGGAAATCTATGTGGTTGACAGATATGGTAACAGAGTAATCATCTTCGATGGTGATGGAACAGTATTGGATTCTTTTGGTGATGGTGGAAGCGATCCCGGATACTTCGACGACCCCATTGATATTGAGATTGATGTGGAAGGCTCAATCTACGTAAGTGACCTCTATAATGACAGGATACAAGTATTTGATAGCGATGGAGCCTTCCAGCGAATTATCGGTTCTCCAGGAAGCACTATAGGAGAGCTGGATAACCCATATGGTTTAGATATTGGCCCTGATGGGCACCTGTATGTTGGCGAAGTTGCGAACAATAGAGCTCAGGAATTCTTCCTCAATGGAACTCCTGTGACAATATGGGACAGTTCTGGAGCTAACGTTCACGATGTGTTGATGTCTTATGATGGTTCTCTGTATACGACTGATGCCATGAATGGAAGAATTTATCGATATGCGCCTGGCGGCACTCAAATAAGCGTAACCGAAGGCAAGGTTGGCGATTTCCTAAGTAATGCCGACCTAGGATTACCTCACACTCTCAAGATGGATGCCGATGGAGATATCCATGTTGCTAGCTTGCTTATCTCTCAGATAATCGAGATTCGTCCCGAATATGATTTGCGAGATTCGGCCACAGCGGTAGCAGATTTCGGTGAGTACGAAGCCCTAACCGGAGATGGTACCGAAAACTCCGATTTGTATCTATACTTCCAAGGTTCGGATGTGGAACTCGATAACATTCAGCTGAAATTGTCGCCTGAAGGCAAGAATTTCACCCCAATCAAATCAGAGAACTTGGCGAAGACATTCTTCTTTGGTTACTCCGTTGTAAGAGCTGACATCGATCCTCTTCTAAGGGATATGAAGTGGCGGGAGATTCGTTATGTCGATATATCTGTTTTCGGCGGGGCAACCTATGAACTGGATGGTGGGGCTGGAACTGTAGCTCGCCCTATCGATTCCGCTCTTGTCGTGACTACTGGCCATATTGATCAAACCGTATCTGGTGATGATACTGAGGAGATTATTATCGGAACTGCCAGTGGTGCCGTGATGGCGTATAACGGAGAAACTGGAGCACAAATCTGGGAAAGCCATACGAATACTCCACGTTTCTCATTTGGAACTGGTGTCTGGGATATAGTCGAACTAAATGAACAAGGTCGGATGCCTACTTTCGTCTTTGATGAAACGGTGATATCAGATGCATCCATCCCCTCGCCTACTTTCTCCTTCGTAAGATTCCACGGTTACACTATGGGCGATATCGATGGAACTGACGCACTTGACTTGCTGGTTACTATCCAAGACGGCGGAATATCTCGATTGCTATACTTCAGAAACACCGGAACTAATGATGAACCTGTTTGGTCCTACCA
Organism: Candidatus Lokiarchaeota archaeon; assembly: GCA_014730275.1. Classification (NCBI taxonomy): domain Archaea; kingdom Promethearchaeati; phylum Promethearchaeota; species Promethearchaeota archaeon. The sequence continues at coordinate 10,733 of WJIL01000142.1, forward strand.
ATCTGGCTACTGGCCAGCTCACTCCTCATCGGATACTAATCAGTTTGCTAGCTGGGCCAGCCCTACGCTTGCGGACCTAGATAATGATGGTGATCTTGATTTAGTCGTGGTTGATGGTGGAAACGATATTGACACCGGTGCGCACATTATATACATCAGATACTTCGAGAGAACCTCCTCCAGTTATTGGACCGAAAGAGCTGACAAATTCCCCGGGCCAGAAGGATTAGCCGATGATGATGACCTTCTGCCAAAACTTTCATTCCATGATATGGATGGTGATGGTGACCTTGATTTGACGATGGGCCTGAATGCAACTCTCTATTACTTCCAGCACCTAGGTAGTGGTGGTAGTTTCTCCTGGATGCGTGATGATTCATTCTACGAGGATATCAATGAAGCCATTCCCAACACTCTAGCATTCGATAAGGTTGCCTTTTCTGACTTCGATTTGGATAACGACTTTGACTTGACAGTATCTCATGGTCCATGGCTGTCCAATCATTCGGATTACCTTCTTTATCCAAATGCATCATGGTTTACTTATTTCGAGAATACTGGGACACTAACAGGGCCCCAGTGGAAACGGTGCAGGTCCATGTATGAACCCGATTTCAGGGGAACTCCACTGGACCCACAGAAAGGCCATCTTGAAATCTCGATGGTCGATATGAATGGGGATGGTCTTCTAGATATAGTTGGTATACAAGATAGTAAGATTCAATGCTATTATGCAAGTCTTGATCACAATAGCTACATGGTTGCTACTTATCCGTATATCCATATGCTTGAGGTTGATAAGCGGTCAACCTCTTGGGGATATGACGCGTATGATTCATGGGATAATAGCGAAATCACGGATTACTGGACTTATTCCATTCAGTTTGGAGATACTGATTCGGACGGAAAGAAAGAAGTCATAGTTGGTTCGTTTGATAACAACATATACACCTTCGAACAAGTAGCAAATAACACATATCGAAGAGCTTGGCGTTCCAATGATATTGTTCATGATATGACAATTGGTTTCAATACCTACACCCTATGGGATGATGTTAGAGATCTAGTTCTCGATGACCAAGATAACGATGGCAAGCAGGAAATTATAGCCGTTGCAGGAGAAAGGCTGCTTGTTTTCGAGAACGTAGATGATGATTCCTGCCAGCTAATATGGAATAGCGGCTCAATGATTCAAGAAGAAATGGGTATGCCTTCACCTTCCTATTCCGAGATACCTGTTGTTACAGAAGTTGCCGCACACAAGGATATGGATGATGATGGTCAAAGTGAAATCGTAGTTGCCTCGAACGAATGGCTGATTGTTTTTGAGCATGAAGCAAACAACAGCTACAATGTTGTATGGTCATGGAAACACACCACACACGAAGGTGGTGAGCCGATAATCCATGATCTTCTGACCGGAGATTCGGATGGAGACGGAAAGCCGGAAATGCTATTGGTTGGTGCAGATACGTACGAGGATGAGTATGGTACTGTAGACATGGCTCAAGGGTTCCTTACAATCTGGGAGACCGTTGTGAACGAAACAGGCCATTTCCAAGATGATACCTTCCAAATGGTCTTTGATGTGGGGACATTGCAGTCCAGCTACAATAAGATTAGAATGGCTGATTACGATAACAACGGAAAAATCGAGTTGTTTGTTGGATCCGGCATTGGAATCGATATTTGGATGAATGATGGCGACAATAGTTTTGCTGACGGGCCATTACTGACAACAGAGAAAGCGGTTACTGCCCTTGCCCTAGGAAATACCGATGGCGACAGCTCAAGGGAGATAATCGCGGGCATTGGCAAGAAGATAGCTGTACTGGAACAGAACCATAGCTATCCTCTGACTTCCCATTATTACGACCGGGTTTGGAATAGCACTACATTAGGCAATACTGTAACCGATATCGTGATTGGAGATACGAACCGCAACAATCGTTTGGAGATTCTAGCTACTGCAGCAGAGGGCTATCTGTATTCGTTTGAATGGTCGGCTAATCTAACTGTGCAGGCAGCTGAACCAGCTTCGTTATTGATATCCCTCGAATCATCCTCTGTCTGTCGCCTTGGTCTTCTACAACGTGCTCATCAAAAATGGCAGACTATCCCTGCTGTAAGAAGGGAGGTGCTCTGAAAATGAATAAGAAGACACGCTATTGCTTGACAATCATTGTGACCCTGAGTATAATGTCCCTCGCAATCATTCCCCCATCGGACCCATTTAGAGGCTTCTCGCTTTCTGAAGATGAGATTAAATCTCTGATTGCGGAGCGATTTGACCAGTGGCCTTTGGCTTTTGGTGAAGATGAAACCGAGATAATTGACACAGTCTTATCAAAGGCACTTCAATCAAAGGCAATTCCAGCTTCTTGGAGCATGGATTATGAATATCGTCACACTTTCAACTTCACCAACAGTGAAGGGGTATTTGGCGAAATGGTTATGACGGAAGAAGAGGTTCATGATAACTTAAGGAACTACGTATTTCAACTTCTCTACGGTGATCTTCAAACAGCATGTGAAGTGAGCGTTCTTGATATCATGTTGCTTCGAGTTTTCGATTCGCTCATCCTTGATTGGTTACCAATCGAGTTCATGGGATTTTGCAACGGTTTTGCGCAGGCTTCCCGTGATTTCTATCTTGATCCATCAGAGATTCCATTGGGCAAAGATTGGGCGTACGAATTACCCTCCCCTGATCCAAATGAGACCATAGCTCGCCAAACACACGGAGATGTTAGTGAGTCATTGATAAAAGAATACGTGCTTTGGAAAGGTTCTGGGGCATTTTTCAATCCAAACCATCTACTCAATTGGTTATCCATCTATCTTGGAATTCCTCTTCATGAAGGCGGGACCAATAACGATCAGGAATACTTGGAGATGACTCAGCTCATGAAGAAGGGTAGTCCCTCCTATTGTCCTGTTGCCCTTCTTCTGACTGCCCCTTGTTGGGCAGATGGTTCAGCTTCGAACAGCCATTTCGTGCTTGCGTACGATTATGAAACGAATAGTAATGGATCACGTACTATCTATATCTACAACAATCATGATCGTTATACGTCAAATGATGATATCTACGACGACTGGATTTTGCTGAAGAATGACGGAACTTTCAGTGGCACACACCGAGATCCTAGCAAAGGCTGGACGAGGATGGCCGCCTATCCCAAAACAGCAGAATACAACAGTATACTGACCGCCTTGATTGAGCTATTGCCCAAGGTACTTCAGTTCTCCGTGCTGAGCCCTGTTGATATACATATCAGCGATCCTCTTGGCCGCACTATTGGACCCAATAAGAACGGTGAAATTGACCTGGAATTCCCGGCTGTTTATACCGAAAATGACGGTCACAAAACCATACTGATGCCTTACGTTCCAGGGCTTCCCTACAATGTGAACCTCACAGGTACTGATACAGGTAATTACACAATGCGGGTAAGCAGGGTTGTAGATGATGAAATCATTACCCAAGAAATGCAAGGCACAACCCACGAAGGTGAATTAGATTCCTATTCTGTACGTGTAGAGGGGAATGGTATCGACCTTGGTCGTCAAGGTGTTACTCTATCGTTACCTGAAATCCTTTCAGCTACGATGCTTGATCTTTCATGGACACAGTATACGGAAAGTGATTTTCTGCGATATGAAATCTATCAGTCAAGGTCAGTTGACAACATTGGTGAATTGGTGGCCGAAATAGATGATCCAGATACAACTTCCACAAGGATTTCGGATCTGAAAGCTCAGGAGAGTTACTTCTTTACGATACGAGTGATAACCACTGGAGATACTCATTACGACTCGAACAAAGTTGGGGCAATAATGCCCGAAAGCACGGGTTATCTCTTGTGGATTGTAGCCGGTGCAGGTGGAATTGCTGTTCTTATGGTCATCGTTGCAGTCCGAAGAAAGAGAAAATCAAGGGGGTAGTTTAGCCCCCCGTTCTTCATTATGAGAAACTGATTGAATCGAACTCTCTCTTTGGTGAAGTCAAACATACATTGCGTAGATGATAGCCAATATATCGTGATAGACTATTCTTCCCCATTGGAGAGGATTATGGGTAGAACCGTTGAAGACATATCGATATGCGGCCAACGTCTTTGCAGTCAGTGTGATTATCATACAGGTGTTATCGTGGATGCTGCCCAGAATCTTCTTACTTACGCAGATCGGCACGGATCTATGGCTCTTATAATAGAGAATTCCACGGGATATGACTACAGGAGCTTTATGCAGGTGCTTCAGTGGTTCGCAAATCAAGATGAGCCATGCGGGGGATGTCGAACCGGGGGCGGCTGGTCATGGTGGCCAGATTGTCCAGTTCGCGAGTGTTGCTTATCAAAGGAGATTTATTTCTGTTTCAAGTGCGGAGAATTCCCGTGTGATGCCCTCCTTGAAGGAGACTTGCTTGAACGAAAGAAGAACATCATTGCTGCTAATAAGATAATAGGATCAATTGGGGTTGCGGAGTGGCTTAAACGTCTTAAGGTCTGAAAGAAGTAGATTTTTTGCGATGAGTAAGATGAAGATATTCACCCTTGGTCATTCTAACAGGTCGCTGGAGGAATTCATGAAACTCCTTGAAATCGACAGGATTGATATCTTAGTTGATGTCCGGCGGTTTCCGCATTCACGTAGGCACCCTCAATTCAACCGAGAAAACCTTAGAGAGACATTGCTGTCCAATGATGTGGATTACAAGTGGATGGGTGAATCGTTAGGAGGGTTTCGTGATGGAGGATATGAAGAATACATGAAGTCCGACGCTTTCAAACAAGGCATAGAAACCATTATTGAATTGGCTTCTGACAATGTCATTGCTCTCATGTGTGCGGAGAAGGACTGGACCCGTTGTCATCGGGAGCATATAAGCAACCATCTCGCAGAACGAGGCCATGAAGTAATCCACATTCTGGATGAGACAGAGAAATACACGCATCCGTCTCTGGTTTAGTGTGCTTTTGTTCTTTGACTTCTCCAGTAATATCGGTGGGTTTCTTAAGCTCCGATTGATTTGTTCAATTGTGACGAACCGTGACTTCAGAAACAGGCTCAGTACTATGTGGTAGAGACCTGTTGGAGCATTTCGAGAGTATCTCACTGGACGATAGTTGGTCTTTTGCTGAATGCAGCAGATTGGATACGAACAAATGGACCCACGGTTACCATCGTTATCCGGCCAAATTCATTCCACAAATCGTGGAGCGGCTTTTTAATCAATACTTGGAAGATGAATACGCACACATCAATGACCCATTTTTTGGCAGTGGAACTACCATCGTGAGCGCAGTTTCAAGAGGCCACTTTGCCAGTGGGACGGATATCAATGGTATTGCCCTATTGATGACAAAGGTGAAGTCCACCCCTATCGAGCCATATTATCTGGAACGAAACGTTGAATCTTTCTTGAGCAGGATAGAGGTTCTAGGAACACCTCAGGAAACACTGTTGGATTCTTCTGTTGAGCCATTGATTCCAACAAACAATCTTGAGAGAATTGATTACTGGTTTGAGCCCGAAAACAAACTGCTGTTGGGCAAGATACTTCGAATCATAAAAGAGCACGACGATACACGAATACGGGATTTCCTACTTGTCGGATTTAGTCACATTTTGAAAAACTGTTCAATATGGCTTCAGAGCAGTACGAAGCCGACTAGAGATATGGACAAAGACCCTCGAAGACCGTATCCAGCACTCCGTAGACATTTGCATAAGATGCTTCGTGGAAACCAAGCTTACTACGATATGGTTCCTTCTAATGTGCGAGAGAATCCGGAGTCATATCTCGATATTCGGATTGGAGATGCTCGTTATCAAGAAGTGGATGATGAAAGCGTAGATTTGATTGTGAGTTCTAGCCCCTATGTCACAAGCTATGAATACGCGGATCTCCATCAGCTTTCAACAATCTGGCTTGATTTTGCTGAAGATTATAGAGACTACAGAGAGGATTTTATCGGAACAGCGCATAGGGAGCCTGAGAATCGCGAACTGAAAAGCACAATTGGGAAGACGATTGTGGATGACCTTCGGGAAGAAAGCCAACGAACATCGGATGCTGTGCAGATTTTCTTCGCTGACATGGATCAAGTTTTCGAAGAGAGCTATCGGATTCTCAAATATGGTGGAAGATGCTGTTATGTCATCGGTAATACAACCCTCAAAGGGGTCGATATACTCAACGCACAAGTCTTTGCTGAAAGCGTACAACGGTGTGGTTTCGAGCTGGATCGAATCATCAAGAGACCTATACCCACAAAGATTCTACCACAGACTCGAGACAAAGAAACAGGGCAATTCACTAGTAGAGACGAGGCAACAGCTGAAGCCTATCCTTCCGAGTATATTGTGATAGGACTAAAGCAGTAGCTCCTCAGGATAGAAGAGTATCTTCGCTGCTATGCTTCTAGTACAATCTGCAATCACCAGAAAGCTTAGTTGATGGTAAAGACAGGAAGTAGCAAAGAAATCTGCTGGTTGAGGCTACGAGATCATAGCAAAGAGAGATTAGAAAGGAGAGACCCTTGTGACCGAAGAAACTGATAGAACAGTTGATTGCATTGGATTGGCCTGCCCACAGCCCTTGCTCAGGACGCGTGTTGCACTAGGCAAGATGGAAGCCGGCGAGATTCTGGAAGTGCTTGCTGACGATCCTGACGCCAAGAAAGACATTACAGGTCTGGTACGCCGACTCGACCACACGCTCCTAGATTTCTCTGAGGAAGATGCTATTCTCAGATTCTTGATACGCAAGAATGACTGAATCAAATCTGAGTTTCGGAGGATTAGAAGGAATGGATAACTCGAAACCAAAAGACCTCTCTGATGATGAACTTACATACTACTCACGCCAATTCATTCTCGATGAAATCGGCTACGTAGGACAGCTCCGATTGAAGGGTAGTACAGCTACTATCGTTGGCCTTGGGGGGTTAGGAACTCCCGCAGCAACCCAGCTAGCAGCTATGGGCGTTGGCCATCTCCGAGTAATAGACCGAGACGTCGTTAGTATGTCGAATCTTCACCGTCAGCATCTCTATACCGCTGCTGATGTTGGATATCCCAAGGTGGAAGTGGCCGCTAAACGCCTTGAAGCTATGAACCCACATATAGATGTAGAACCAATACCATGGTCTGTTCACAAGGATAGTGTTGAAGATTTCATACGGGATGCCGATGTGGTTGTCGATGGCCTAGACAATCTTTCGGCTCGCTTCTTAGTAAACCGGGCATGCCAGAAACACGGCGTACCGTATGTCTTTGCGGGAGCAATCCAAACCTATGGCAGTATTTCAACACTGGTTCCTGGAGAAACACCCTGCTTGGAATGTTTCTACTCTGGGATGAATGATGAAGATCTACCAAAATGCGCTGTTGTGGGTGTTCATCCGGCACTCTTGGGTGTAATATCTAATATTGAGGTTTCTGAAGCTGTTCACATCATCACAGGCAAAGAGCCAAATCTTGCTGGAAAACTCGCATATTTTGATATTTCAAATCTGAGCTATGACTCGGTTGATATCCGTAAAGCCTCCTCGTGTCCCGTCTGTGGCGAAGAACCCTCTGGAGAACTACAACCTGTTGAATACCACGAAGTAGAGGAGCTGTGTGGACGCGGAGGCCGTCGCACTTTTGTGGTCCAGCCACTTGAAAGACAGAAACTGAATTTGAATGATATCAAAACTCAAGCCTTGGATCGGAATTTCGAGATGCTGGTAGAAGGCGATCTTGGAGTAACTTTCAAAATCCCTCTAACCGGCATCGTAAGTGTTTTGGAAAGTGGCATCATAATCTACGTTGGTGCAGACGACAAGACCCAAGTTCGAAACTTCTATGACGTATTTCTAGAATAGATGAATAGATTCTGATTTGTACTTGGATTTCTTTTTGCAATGGTTTATCTGAATGCAATAGATATATGGTATGCCGCAGATGTGATTCAAGATGAACAGAAAAACAGCTGGAGTAGTTGTTGTTATAATCATTGCAGCCGCTGCCATTGCACCAATTGCTATCTATGGTTTGGAGGTTGATGTTGCAACTGTGAGTATGGGCCTGAATGTGAGTGGAGGTCCCCTTGGAGCTCTCGAGAAATCATCAGCTCAAATTCCGGACTTTGGTGTGGGATTGACTCAGGTACAGATCAACGTCGAATCGATGAATGCGTATCAGTACATGCTTTCGGGAGTGACAGGCCGGACGGAAGTGGAAGAGGAGACCCCCGACGATGGAGCAGTTGTTGATATCACCATCACCATTACCCTTCAGACTCCCTCCAACGAGACAATTGAAATCACTTTGACCCCGGGAAATGCCGAGGGAACTGGCGAAAAAATAGTTGAAACCACCTTGGGTCCTGATGAAGGTGTAGCAACCTCGGGAGAATTTCATCTATCGATTGTTATTATGATCAAAATAACTCCTCCCGGCTTCGATGAACCAATAGTGGATCTTGACTTGGAACCAGTGAATCGTACTTTCACCATTCCCCAGCAGTGAAATCCGTAGTCTGATAGTCTAAAATGAATCAAGCTGTTATGTCTGGTCAAGCGCCTGCATAGCAGCCTGATATCTTTCTTCTATATCTTCACGGTCGAGTTTCTCTGGAATCTCTTGTTGGCTGGCACGGCGAAGCATTTCTGCCTGTCTTGACAGTGTTACTCTTTGTTCTTTAGTCTGCGTGTGCGGAGCAATCGTCTTGATTGCCTCTAGTAGGCGAATGGTGACTGCAACGTTTGAGTATCCATTCTGCCGGATTTGATTGAATGCAGCCTCAATAATTCCTGCGAACGTTAGCGGGTCCGTAATCACACGCAATCTGTCTTCGCTATCATAATGATATCCAGCCGGAATGCTTCGCTTAACTAGCTCTGAAAGACCTGAGGCTAGCTGGTCAATACATGCCATTGCAGTGAATGGGTCATTTATGCCTGGGGAGAGCGCGCGAACAGCGATTTCGACAAGTTGATTCACTGTAAACTCCACATCGTTTATGCGCAAGCGCTGGTCACCTATGATGAATGCATCAACGATTTCGTTCGTTATTTCATTGATGGAATGTTCTCCAGGGGTAATACTGACAAGTTCGCCCGCTTTTGTAACGAAATCCCCGGGGCGCCGCGCAATGCGCATCGTGAGATCATGCTTCTCCGCGATTTTCACCAGTGCTTCAGAATCTACCGCCTGTAGATAACCACTCGTTTGGGATTCTATGAAGGACTCGGTTTCTTCTTTGCACGCTTTTGTGAGGTCTCTTTCATCTCTCAATGCATATTGATAGATGGTGTAGTCTATGGATTCGGGGAAAAGCCGTTTGATGGCATCTTCAAGGTCCCGACCAACCTCCGCAATGATATGTTCTGCCTGCAATGAAGTAGAAACGTGATGAAAGAAATATACAAGCACGACCACACTTATCATGGCTAAAATGATTGCAACAAACAATGAGAAACTAGGAATGAAAACCGCTCCTGGGCTAGTATCCACACTTCGTAACACGAAGAGACAGTAGGTGTATGTCGAGATAAATGTTCCAAGGACAACTTGGTTACCTCGATCTCGCAGAAAGGTACTGAGCAATCTGGGACCATACTGGCTGGATGCTTGTACAAGCGCAACTATGGTGATAGAGAAGACTACCCCTGTGGTGCCAATCATTGACCCTGCAACAGTAGAAAGAAACGAATATGCCCCCTCCGTATCGGCAACATCTATCCATCCTAGGATATCTTCTAGGCGGACAGCATATGCTTCATCAATCGCAACACACACAAAGGAGAGCACGATTGAAATCACTACCATGATTGCGGGTATGAACCAATATGTGGCCTTGAGTTTCTCGTAATAGGTGGGTAATTTCGACCGCATCATGGCAATTTCATCCCAAGTTCTTTCATTCTGAACAGATAGTATTAGCAACCAGCTTCTATTATTCTTACGACTCTTGCTCTTTGAGTCTTTTAAGGTCCAGTTGTTCAGAGATATTTCTATAGGTTTCCCTGAATTCCTTTCTGAGTACTTCTTTTTGCCCCTCCGACAGAAAAGACGCCTCGACAGCATTAAGCGAAAGCTGAAACAGGTCGTCTATCTGAAAATCAAGTTCTCTATGCAATTCCTTGTATTCGTTGTTCAGATTAGTCTGGAACAGAGTCGGGTCATCACTATTCACTGTAACAAGTAAGCCATGGTCATAAAATTCGCGAATAGGATGCCTTTCCATTGACTCAACTGCCCTTGTTCGAAGATTACTTACTGGACAAGATTCGATGGCTATGTCGTGTTCCTTCATGTATTTCATCAAGTCGGGATCATCTATCGCGGATACAGCATGACCCACCCTCTCAACATCAAGATACTTGATTGCATCCCATATTGACTTCGGACCAGCAGCTTCTCCTGCATGAGCGACCAAGTGAAGTCCCATCTGCTTTGCTCTTTCATATACCGACTCGAATGGCTGAGGCGGGAATTTGTGTTCACTACCCCCTATATCCACCGAAACGATATTCTCTGGTTTTCTTTCGATGGCATCAAGTGTTTGCATTGCTGTATCGGGCCCAAAGTTCCGCACAAGATCAATCCTGATGTCGGCTAGTATTCCAAAATCTCGGTGGGCTCTCTCGGTTCCTCTGTCAATCGCATCAAGCATATCCTCAAAATCCAGTCCTTCTCGCACATGGTCTATGGACGAGAAACTCAGTTCTACGTATCGAATATTCTGATTCGCACAATCCTCAAGCACTTCATGAGCTAACCTTTCGAAATGCCTTTCATGTTGAATAAGCCCAATGAGTTGGCTATATACTTCGATGAAATGCCCAAAATTCTGATACCGGAACAACTTCTGCATTTTCTCTTGGCTGTTGTAGGGAGTGTCTATATCCTCGGCTTTGATGATTTGAACTAGTGTTTTGGGTCGCACAGCTCCTAATAGATGGATGTGCAACTCGGCCTTCGGAAGATGCCGAATCGCTTCAAGAGTATTCATCCACTGTATCTCCCATTCGATTCATGTATCAAGGAATTTTGGGAAACAGACGGCCAGTCTCTTTCATGTAGTTCTCGTATTCCTCACCAAACTCCTCAATCATCATTTTTTCCTCGTTGAAGATTCTCTTGTATGTGAAAGGCATCGAGATTATGAAGATTAGAAGAAGCAACCAGTTCCCAGAGATGAACACTAGTGCGATATCAAGGAGGACATGTGCACTGTATATTGGATGACGAACTCTTCCGTATGGTCCCTCTTTGATCAGCTTTTGCTCTTGTGATGTCTCCAGCATTGCAGAGTAGTTCTCCCGAAGTACGTGATGTGCCCAAAACACGTAGGCAATTGAGATACTGCCTAGGATCACCCCAAGAGCCCGCAATTCAGTAATGAGGGGAATATACGACCAAGCAATGATATCTAAATCGAGCAGATACATTGCTGCAATTGTTATGTATATCCAAAAAACTACCAAGAGTAGAAATGAACTAGCTTTGCCTTCTTCCCTTATTGCCTGTAGACGTTCACTACGGGATTTCTTCCCGAACTTGGTCTTCCTGACGTAATAGCCTCGGATGCCCCAGAATAGAACGAAAGTGAACAGGAAGGTAATCCGAAAAAGCATGTCGGTTTTCTCCTTTCCATATCGACTATTTACCCTCATTCGTCGCTAGGCCAGAGTATGTCATCGCATAACTGAACCTTTCCATTGCTTATCGGTACATCCTCGTCTTCCACCTGTTTTCTCCTTTCCGCTGCTCTTTTTTCATCGCCCCCGAAGCTGCCATCATTCTTGACAACACGGTGACAGGGGACAACAGGATGTAGCGGATTCTTATGAAGTGTATTTCCGACGGCACGGTACGCGTTGGGTCTTCCGATCTTCTTAGCTATCCGGCCATACGTACTAACCTTTCCTTCTGGAATCCTATAGGTTGCCAGATAAACATCCTTCTCGAATTCAGTCCTATCTGCCAGAAATCGTCTGATGTCTTCTTCAGTTTTGACTTCACTCTTATCCATCATAGTGTTACAGTTATCGCCCGGGTATTTATTCAATTCCACTTGGGGTGAGCGTACTTCGACCTGTAATTGATTATCATATCAAAAGAGACATAATCTCGTGCAGAATTGAATGAGAAAAGCGAGGTAACACGTCATGCAAACGTGGGTCAATCCAACGATATCCGTTCTACTGCTGTTGGCCGCTCTTGGATTCCTCGGTGGTTTCGTTGACAATGCCTTTGGAATGGGCTACAGCCTTCTTACACCTATCTTCCTCTTTCTTGGCTTTAATCCCCTCCTAGTTGTACCCACTCTTTTGCTCTCACAAACGGTTGCTGGCCTTTCGGGTTCCGTCTTTCACCATCTCTACAAGAATGTGGATTTCAGGGAACGTGATGGCAGACAAACGAGAATCTATCTTCTCTTCACAGGGACCGGCGTAGCTGGTGCAATACTATCCGCTACTTTGGCAGTGACCCTACCGCAATGGTTCATGCTACTCTATATCGGCCTTATGTTGCTGATTGTTGGGATTATTGTTCGTTTCAAGATCAATTTCACCGGAGGATGGTGGAAAATGTACGCAGCCAGCGCGATTGGCGGTTTCAACAAAGCAATCGCAGGTGGGGGATATGGTCCACTTGTGACGAGTGTGCAAATCATGTGTGGCAGTAAAGTGAAAAGCTCGGTTGGAACCACTCAGTTTTCAGAAGCTACAATCTCCTCAATCGGTTTTATAATCTATTATGTACTCAACGGCGGATTTGCACTTATTCCGGTTATCCAGTCGATGGTCGTGTTGGTTGTTACCGGTGCTGTGGCAGCTCCTATGGGCGCATTGCTTGTCAAGCGACTAGATGAACATATGGCACGTAAGGCGGTGGGTGTGAGCTCGATTATTCTGGGTATCATCACTCTTGGCAGGTTTCTCCTTCTCTGGTAACCCCCCTCATATGTCACTCCTGTCACAGTCCTTGAAATAGGGAAGAATGCCTTCAAAATCATCATCGAAACAAGCAAACGTTAGGATAATGTTTTAATCTCCACTCATTTGGCTCGGAATTGATATTGTTCTCCATCCACTCATCTTCGAGAACAAACCGCGGCTGCTGATCGTGCTGAAATCTGAGACACTAAAGGGCCGTTCAAAGGTGTATCTTCTCGGAGCTCTTACTGGTGCAATGGCAGGAATAGGAGCAGTTGTGTTCCGCTATCTCATTCTCTACCCAAGTTACTTGTTCGCTGCAATCCCGAACGCGATTGGCCTATTAGGTTAGATTGAACAGAGGGGAAGAACCCCCTCTGCTATTCTATTGAAATTACTTACCTCTCTTCTTGAGCAACATCTGCACTACTAACACAAGCACTATACCTCCAGCCAGTCCAATGAAAAGGCCATAGGCAGCCATGATGTTAGACAGGGATTCTCCAATCGCCCCAATGGCATCAGGATTGAGCACCTCATATTCGATAGAACTGGATACCTCATTCCCCGCACCGTCAATCGCTACAAATGTGACAGTGTAATCACCATTCTCTAGGGCTGTGGTATCCCACTCGAAAGATGCTGAGCTGCTTGATGCGTCGTCGACTAGGTCACCATCAACATAGAATTGAATCTCACTGATACCGCTGGCTGCATCGTTTGCTGTGATGTTAAATGAGATTATCCCTTTCACAGGCTGCGCTGGGGAAGGTGCATAGACGTTTATTGTTGGAGCTTGGGTATCAGCCACATCATATGACAGCGGGTCTGTGTCTGATCCGATTGAAGATTCCTGACCGAAGGTATCGTATGCTGCTATGTAGTAGAGCACAGTCTTTCCGTATTCCTGAGTGGGTATGGATCCAGAATACAGCATGCCTTCGGGAGACATGTTGACAGCTGTCCAAGACTGAGCGCCACTGAAAGCGGCAGTATCCTCGACGGCATAATACAACGTAGCGTTCTCAACACCAGTTACATCAGTGCAAACCAATGATACTGTGACCTCTTCTCCGTATTCCGGCGCCGTTGGATTCACTTGCAGTCCGTATATGAGGGGTGATGCTACGTCATTCTGTACGTCGATTGTTACATTGTCCGTAGCTATGTTTCCTGCAGCATCATAAGCAAAAGCTCCAATGTCTTTCGTGCCATTGCTTGTCATTCTCGAGTCCCAAATGAACTCGAACGGAGCCGAGCTGTCATTGTAGATGAGCATCTCTCCTTGCCACACCTCTAGATACACTAGGCCGCTCGATCCGCTACCCGGGTCTTCTGCTGCGATTTCGAATTGCACATTTCCTTCGACCATAACACCTTCGCCAGGGCTGGATATCTCGACCGCAGGATCCACACTGTCAGCGGAGATGTAGCTGTAGTATGCTCCTTCGTTATCATCTGTATCCTGCATACCTGCTGTATCAGTAACTTGAACATAGTACTCCCTTTCAAGCCCGTAAGCAAGTTCTGGCAGGGTGGCTGTCCACTTTCCGAAGTTGTACTCGGCTTCCACCGTAATCCACGAACCGTCATCTCGGTAGAGAACATTGACCAAATCAATTGTCGCAAGATTGTCTGTTGCTTGGACATCGACACCAGCTGTTTCGTGATACTCTGGTACTGCGGGGCTCAAGGCAACTGACTGAATCTCCGGTCCTTTCATGTCCTGAAAATGAATCTCATCAAACAGTACTGAAATCCTTCCACTTGCCTCTCCCCGAACATAAAGAACGATTTGTGTTAGGTTCCAGCTATGAAGGCCCAAGCTTGCATTCAAATCATGTGTGATATTGCGATTGATATTATTCCAAGTACCTGTTGTATTGAAACCATCCACTTTGTAGACTGCGCTGCTGGAATCGTTATTCAGGTTGTAGTTGTTGGTTCCCAGCATGTAGTAGAGGTAGTAACCCCCTTCGAGCCTCAGTTGGATATATGCATATGAGTATCCGGAATCAACCGAAATCTCATCCAATCTCCACCAGAAATCCGTGTATGTCCACCGGTCAATTTCCAAAGTGCATGGTCGGTAAATCGCTTGTGTGCTATCAGATGTTAGTGTGGCATTAGCGGCATAATCACCTATCATTGAGTCGGATGATAGGCTCCATGATGCCAGACCATAAAGGCCATGCAGGGATGTTTTGTGCCCAGCCGTAATCGACTTCGAATCCTGGATCTCCAGCGGGATAGGCATTGAACACGTATCGATCCAGGAGGAGTGTGGCTGATGAATTTGCTTCTTCGCCTTGTTCGACCGTGAATTCTCCTTGGTTGAAGTTGACTTGTGTGATGTTGAAATCTAAAGCGACCTGATAGAGGTCAATTTCAAAGTGATTCCACACCCCCCGTTCGCCAAAGCCTGGCGCTGCTACGTGGTAGTTTGCATAT
>WJIL01000143.1 GCA_014730275.1 Candidatus Lokiarchaeota archaeon
AATGGGTATGCCTATCTCGATGTTGATTTGCCTGACGAAATGGCTGGGAGACTTGGGCACAGATACAGTGTCGATTTCATTGAAAATGTGGGATGGATTTACGAAGACGATTATGAATACAGAACAGCTGACTGGGGTGACAAACCAGGTCTTGATATTGGTTCGAGCTATCCGGTTACAGCACAACTTCATAACTGAAGAAACAGAAACACACAAGGGATGTATAGTGACTGCTAACCGAGTCCCATCCCGGTCTCAGGATACAGAAGATTCTGTGTAATGCATATTTTATGTTCTTATAAGCCAACAGACAAAATAGTCGGGCAGGACATCCTCGATTTTGTCGATGTTGCCAATATAGAACTCGGTAGTCCATCCCCCGACTTCGTAGCTGTCAGCCATGCCTTCGGATGCATAAGACAGGAGGGCGGATCCTATCAACAACATGAGAATAAGCGCAGTTCCGTAAGCCATCATGATAGGGTCGGACCCTCTACATGCTGAGGTGTGAACGACTATGCCCACGGAGCGTCGGACAACGATTTCATCCAGTCCAAGATTTACAGCCTGCTTGAGCAGTACTGGTTCATCTGGATGCACGAGTTTGAGCATGGAGGTACCGTTTCACTGAGGTCTACACTAAATCTTGGCAACTCTAGGTGCGCACGAGTCATACTTTCGGTCCGCTCGCCTCGAACAGTAGTAACGGTGGACTGGACACCTCACCGGAGCTCGGTGTAATCGAGTTGTTACGTGATCAATACCTAAATTCCGCGACCAATCTATCCTGTTGGCATGCAGTATCGTGTTATTTCTACAATAAACTCACGAAAATCATGACAACTACGGACATGTATGCTGGATGAATTATAGTCTGCATCTACGAAGTAAGGGGCTGTGGTCTGACCTCTTAGTCGTCCATCTGAGAAGTTGTAGTCCTCTTTCGCCGACGCTTCGCAAAATAGGTGGTACCAATCAGGCCAGCTCCGATTATCACTATAATCAAAATATAACGCTCTGCATGTCCGTTCACAGAACGTGGATGCCAATCGAACGTGAATATGTTTCCCGGAATATAGTACGGTCCAATTCCGATGTAGTCATCCCAGGAATTACCTCGTCCTATTCCATTATCCCAACTGTTGAAGGAATTCCAATCCCATGCATTCCCTCTGGCATTTCGTGCCAAGACATTGCCATAAAACGTGTTGTGGTTACTGCCTTCGTTTAGAATGCCCCACCCACCGTTGCCCTCTATGGTGTTATCAATGACGCCACATCTGTTGGACTGTGAAAGAAAAAGACCCTGCAGTGTGTTATTCGCTATATGATTTGACCGTATGACACAGTTGGAGGACAATTCGATTTCAAGCCCGTGATACGAGTCAGCAAACGTAGAATCGAGAACCCTACAACCTGTTGATTGAAGTATCAACAGAGACGCCCATGTGGCTCCGTACGCCTGTATCTCTTGGACCGTACAATTTGTTGAATAGACAATATTGACTGGGATTTTGGTGGTGTGAAAATCACCACCATCCAGAGTAGTCGAAGTGCTGTTAATCAGGAATATCTGCCCATATCGAGCACCGTCTATGCTCTCATGTGATTTTGTCAGGAAATAGCCGAATTCCTTTCCATTGACATCGTTGCCGTGGAAATCATGCACATAATGAGGCAGTGAACCAGTGATTTCTATACCACAGTTCTCAAACGTATTATTCACAATTGCACATGAAGTCGAATCATAAAAATCTAGACCGTAGTAGCTGCAATTAACAAGCAAGTTATCTCGCACGCGTATCCTTTGGGAAAGTCCAATGCCTATCCCTCTATAATCTCGTATGATGTGATTATTCTGTAGGTCACAATCGCGTGATCCGGATAGATGAATGGCAGTAGCGTGGGTATTGTCCACCAGTTGATTATACGATACCGTGCAATCAGTGCAATTGCGTATTTCTATTGCTTCCCCCTGATGCCATACAAAATCTGCATCGGTTACCTGTACTGCTCTACCAATACCATTCAGGTCATTCCCACTAAAAATGCAGTCGTTAGAGTTCGATACATAGACTCCAACCCAAGAACAATCCACAATTGAACAGCTGGTAATACTGCATGCCTTGGTTTCATTCATTTCAATTCCATATGATGTTGAGTCAATAGTACAGTTCTGAATGGCACCGTTTTCAACCCCCTTCAGATAAACGCTGCCAATCAGTTCGCAGTCTCTCATAACGAAGTGCGCGGTTGTATTCTCTACTCGCAAGCAGTTGTTATTCGATTCAATTCTCAAGTTCGCAATAACAAAGGGATTTTCTGCTGTACCATTTCCAGGATATGCCTGCAAAACAAAATCACTATTGGAACCTATTATGATAGGGCTAGACTTATTGTAAGATTCTTCAGCGAGGACTGGGCTCCGTTCAGGAAAAGAGTATGTGTAAGATGGCTTAGTGCTCTTAGCTTCATGGCAAGAATGAATCCCGTCGAATTGATTTTCCAGATAAACAGCAAATTGGAAACCAATTAGTAACATCACTAGTATGCAGATGCTTTGTTTTTCCATTCTGTGTAACATCGAGTTCATTTTCCAAGTCAATGCATTGTTCGTTGAATGTTCTGGTTACTATTTACATGGCTCCATTTGGAAACTTGGGGCAATGTCATTATTGACCTGATATGGAGCGAAAAGGGAGATGAGCTACTGAAATAATCGGAATCTATAGATGGATGCAATTTCCAATCAGTTTCAGATAATGGACTGGATTGCATGTTTACTGTATCTGATTCATCGTTAGCTGCACAAACAAGTGGGCTAATTCCTGGTCTATCAAAATGATAGCGTATGACCAAATCCAAGACTCTGCCTAGGTGTCCATGATAATTGTAATATCGGGCACGTGCAAACTGGATTCCAATATACTTGATTTTTCTCTCAGGATTAAACTCATTCCCTGAATAATGGGTGTGTGTTTTTGGCGTGCCATCGTCAAGCTCACTGGTGAGAAATGTGATTGATTCTGGATTACATCCGAATAGCCAAGTAGCGGTGAAATTACCATAGTGCTCTCCTTCATACCAGTTATCATGCTCATCACCGGCCTTGGAATAATCGAAATACGAACGTGATACAGAGCCGTACCACGAATCGTAGAGACAAAACACGATTGACCTTTCTTTATTTGTGTCAAACAATGTTATGATAACATCTCCCATGGTATTACCATCAATCAGCTGCATTTTCGCTTGCAGAGATCGGATATCTTGAATCTCTACAGATGTGTGTAGCTCCTTGACAAACAACGGGCCGTGTTTCCAAGAGCTAGTTCCTGCTATTTGAGTGCAATATAGGTAATCCTTCTTAGTGTGAAGGGTACCAGAATCCTGAAGAGTACGGTACCCCTCGAATCCTGACCCAGGCCCTTTCCTTGTCCATCCAGAGGTGCTATTACATACGTCATGCCAAATCGATTCATAATAAGCTCCCCTTTGCCAATGCCACACACAATAGGTCGGATCAGAATCTATGCAGTCTAATCGGTGAGCGTAACAACAATCAGGGCAAGGACAATCTGTATTATCGTAGTAGTGAGGCATGCCTAGGTAGTGGCCAAATTCGTGCATGAGCACTGTCCTTCGAGCCGAAGAAATGTCTCGCCAATTCCAAAAACACCAATCCTTCCAAGCTTGATCGGGGAAGACTATGCTATCTCCACCATAGTATCCACCCGATTCCCAAATATAATGAGCAAATAAACACCATAACCAGTCAATATTACCTGCTTGCTGAGTATATTGCTTTTTGTGCTGAAAGTGGTTATCGTGCAATGCTGAAATTTCGGGAGGATGCAGAGTGTCGCTGAAAGCGAGCGATTCGTCCACTCTAATATCAACTCTGTGGTAGGAATAGCATTTGTAATAGCTCTCAAAATAGGAAATGAATGCATCATCAGGTTTGTGGTCAGAGCGATAATCCAGCTCGATGAAAGCGCCTCTATGATGAACCTGAAGAATAGTGATTTTTTTACCGCACTCCGTGTATCCCTGCCAATATATGTCTAATCTCAGCTCGTGAACAGAAGAATCGATATAATCCCCTAAATCTATCTCTAAGTTTGCCGGAACAGTTCTAGAAGTAATGAATGTGTCATCTACATATATATCGCAAATTCTAGTGTGAGTCTCCCATCCATTCTCAATAGCTAGATTGAGAGTTGTGTCCGGACCCATTTCCACGAGGTATCGCAGATTGCAATGACCCTCCTTATGTGTGAATTGCCCTGTAACATCTAGCGGATTGCCATCGAGGTCATAAACCCAGAAATGCTTCAACAACCATCCTTTCTCCGCATGTGCGCCGTAGTTTATTGTAATAGTTATTGTATGTTCTCCGACTCCATAGATAACTGGTGTACCGGTAGAAGTGTGATAACCGTCCTCATCTATCCAAATATTCTCAGCAAACGGTTCACCATCTAAACTTAAAGTTAGATAACGTGGGTACGAATCTTGATCCTGTTCAATCTCCAAATGAATTATGTATGAAATTGGGCCTGGCTGATTAGTCTCAAATGAGAAATAGAGTTTAGAATAGGCTTGTTTCGGAAACCAATGACCTCTCTTAGCAGGCGTCAATGGAGTCACTGGAGCATCATCATCACCGGGTTCAGCTAGAATTTGAGAGTCTCGAGTTTCGGTTTCAAGGCTGCCAGTATTGTTACCATTCAAGGAATCTGAATCCGAGTAGCGTACTTCCGAAGGGGGGCTGCCTGTAGGCATTTGGAGAGTACCATTGTCTAGTTCCTGGATATATTCAAGCCCGGATTGCCACGTCGTATTCATGAAGCGCCTTACAATGGGGGTGTCAGAGTGATCAGGATCTTGTAATTGACGATTTTTTGTTATAGATGGCTCTGGAAAAGAATGCGTTTGGTATTTGGATTCTAATGTCTTATCGGAACCGTTAGCGAGGCCTTTAGAGGGTTCATTTGATAGCGTATTTGGAATACCCGGGAAAATACCTATCGATATTAAAACCACAATTACAAACGTTAAGATGATCGTTCTATAACCCATAGTTACGAACTCCAAACCCCTCAATGGTTATTCATTTTTAAATGTTACTAATTATTTATCTCTATGACAAAAGTCAAGAACATAACGCGAGCTTCTATAGGGCTACGTTTGCGAGATTTTCGCCCCTCTTTCCCTATTTCAGAACCTATAGCATTTCTTAACCGTTTCTAGAAAGATAGAAATTTTACAAATTCATAAAGAATCCAAGTGGAGAAGCGGAAGATTTCTGTAGGATTTCATCCAAGTGCTATTGTGACTGAGGGCGGTAGGCCACTCCCCCACGGGAGAAGCGCCCAGCCCCGAAGGCTGTAAGGAAGACTGGTTCTTCTAAGCAGAAGTCCTCACTCTCCAAACAAGGGACTCTATCAAGTCCCGGAGAGTCCGCGGCTGTTCACCTCGTCCGTAATGGACCTCCTTAGCGGCGGTGACAATGTTGAGGTGGGTGATCATGACCACGCCGTGACAAGCACTGTGGAAAACCTCGCTGTCGCCGGGAGTGATGACCTGGGGCAACGACAGGAGAAAGAAGCCAAGACCGCGAGAGGAATCCCATTCCGATGAACGTGGACAAAGCCTCTGCTGACTCACGGGCCTACGGGTACCATGGGGGCGGCGACGCTGGCAGGGGAAGGGTGGAACACAGAAGTTTCACGCAGTTCCTAAAACTGTAAGAAACAGGTTATCTAGATGGTTGTCACGAAAAGAGAGTCCTCAATTTTTCACACTCTGACGGTGAAGAGAAATCGATATATCTGTTATGTCCATTCCTTTGAGCGTTACTTGGTCTGCCATTTAAGCTTACATCTTCTTCCCCTATTGTCATTACTCGTTGAGTATTCTAATGTCGTCTTGCTCCAAGGAAGTTACATCATACTCACAATCCTTTCCGTGATACTGAGGTTCATGGGAGGAGAAACACAGACACGTAGCTCAATGTCAATCCTTCTGACATTCTCCGATAGTATCTATTGTATGTGCGGCCGTTTCTCACTGCTTGCCCATCAGAAGCTCCTACGAGAGCGCTTCAACATCGACAGGTTCGACCACGTCCCCGACAAACTGTACAACATAGATTCCGAACAGGAGATAGCAGTCATCATCGTAGTGCAAGTGTCTATCTTCTCTGTAAGGTGCCTCCCCGAGGTTATGATTGTATAAGACATCATCTACTGCTGGTATGCAGTTTTCTCCATCTCCGTGGATCAGAAGCTTAGCTCCAAGTACACCGACACCTCCAACCTTCTCTTCTGCTTACTTAGCACATTGATTAAATCCTAGGCCATTAACAACATTGGACCAGAAATATTGGTCAAATTCTGTGGCTGGATTGTGATAGACCGAACCTTGCCATCCGAAGTAGGTACACACACCACTACTAAGTGTCACATTCGCTAGGTACAAATGTGCAGAACTGGATTGCGACGCGAAGCATCCAGAGTGCCATGCTGAACCATAAACGATTTCGGCATGATTCCTGTCGTTGGGAACATTCCCTGACATAAATACGCTTTAGGTATCATCACGCGGAAATAGGGTAATCTGTAGGCAATCCTATCCGTGTTAATATCATTGTAATTGGTCTTTTCGTGTGGTTGAAACTAATGTGGTCAGATTTTTTGCCCGGGCAGAGGGGGAATAATAAGCTACAAGATGGGAATGAAGACATGCATAGAGTTTCACACCACCATGTAGAATGGTTCATAAGTAACAGACTAGAAAAATGAGTGAGAGGACAGACAAAAAACATCGAGCAAGATGTGATAATTAATGAGTCTTGATTTTGCGAAGGGCATAAAGGAATTCCGCTGGCACGGCAGAGGCGGTCAGGGCGTAGTGACCTCCAACCAGATGCTTGGAAAAGCAGCCCTGGAAGAAGGAAACTACATTCAGTGCTTCCCGGAGTTCGGGCCGGAGCGCACTGGCGCCCCTGTGAAAGCATATTTACGAATTAGTGAGAAACCCATCCAGATTTACGCTCAAGTGTATACGCCGAGTACTGTGGTTTGCATAGATCCAACCCTGCTACAGGTTCTAAACCCAGCAGAAGGATTGGATGAAGATGGCACCCTTGTTTTGAATACGGATATGAGCCCCGCAGAAGTACGGGATCAATTCGATTTCAGAAAGGGTACTGTAACTACGGTTGATGCGAGTACTATTGCTATGGATATCATGGGCCGTCCATTCTATAACATGCCCACGATGGCAGCAGCAATTAAGGCGACCGGCGTGGTCAAACTTGAGACTGCTATCAACACGGTCATGGAACGGTATCCAGGAAAGGTGGGCGAACTCAACAAAGCCGCGATGGAACGAGCGGTAGAGGAGGCTGAAGTAGATTGACTGAGCGATTCGACGAGATACCCATGGCTGGCAATATTATCAAGCCAGGCAATGCGACGGAGTACAAGACCGGTGGCTGGAGGTCAAAACGGCCTATTCATATCCCCGAAAAGTGCTTGTGGGTGAAGAACGGCACGTGCGGTCTCTGTTGGATTTTCTGTCCAGATGATGCCATTCGGCTTGAAGAGAAAGATGGTGAATACGTGCACATCTATGACTACGACTATTGCAAGGGCTGTGGTATCTGTGCAGAACAGTGCCCTGTTGATGCAATAAAGATGGAGGATGAGTAGAGTGACGAGTGTTGAAAGAGTACCTGATGATCAGATTACGATTGAAGGACTGACTGGCGACGCAGCGATTGCACATGCGCTGAAGCAATGTGATCTTGATGTTCTCGCTGCGTATCCGATTACACCACAAACCATCATTGTAGAAGACTTCCAGAAGTTTGTTGCAAATGGTGAGGTGAATACACGAGTTATCCCGGTAGAATCTGAGCACAGCGCGATGTCGGCTTGTATTGGTGCATCGGCGGTGGGCGGCAGAGTTGGAACAGCTACTGCATCTGCTGGTCTGGCACTGATGTGGGAGATTCTGTACTGTGCGGCTTCCATGAGAATGCCTATCGTGCTCAATGTTGCAAACCGAGCCCTGTCAGCTCCCATCAATATCCATAACGACTGGAGCGACAGCTACGGTGCTCGTGACAGCGGCTTCATTCAAATCTACACGCAGAGCTGTCAGGAAGCCTACGATACGACAATCATGGCGTTCAAGCTTGCAGAAGACCATGATGTGCTTCTGCCCGCGATGGTATGTATTGACGGTTTCATTCTGAGCCACAATGTGGAACGTGTTGAGATGCTTCCTACCGAGGCTGTTCAGGATTTCCTGGGTACGAGAGAACCTGTTTTGCCCCTGGATCCTGACGATCCAATCACGATGGGTCCTTTGGCTTTGACCGACTATTATTTCGAGTTCAAGGAGCAGCAGGACCGGGCAATGAAGAATGTTCCCAAGGCGTTCAAGAAGGTCGAAGAAGAATTCGAAAAGATGACAGGACGCTCCTACGGCATGTATGAGGAATACAAGACCGAGGATGCCGAGATCATCATTCTGACCCATAGCACCACTGGCGGCACAGCTAAGGCAGTGGCTGATACTCTCCGAGAGAAGGGTGAGAAGGTGGGTGTGCTTCGACTTCGAATGTTCAGACCATTCCCGACTGAAGAGATTCGAGAGATTCTCGCCGGTGCAAAAGCAGTTGCCATATTTGAGAAATGTCGTTCCTTTGGTGCGGCAAGCAATCCGCTTGCTCTTGAAGTACGAACTGCACTCTATAACCTAGATGAACGTCCGATGGTTTGTGATTTTGTTGTTGGACTAGGCGGGCGAGATGTACCACCAACGACTATCGTTGATGGAATACGAAAGACAGAGGAGTACCTCGAAAAAGGTGAAGCTCCACTGTACGAAACACTGGGGGTGCGTAAGTAAATGGCTACGAAACTCAAAGATATGTTAGAGACTGACGAGATACTTTCCTCTGGACACCGCATGTGCGCAGGGTGTGCAGCGCCGGTAATAGTAAGACTCATGGGTCAAGCCCTTCGTGGGCCCACTATTGTCTGTGAGGCAACAGGGTGTCTTGAGGTTGCGACCACGATTTACCCATACACAGCATGGAAGATTCCCTGGATTCATGTGGCGTTTGAGAACGCATCTGCTGTAGCATCAGGTGCTTTCGAAGCCATTGAGGTCATGAGGGAGAAGGGTCGCTACAAGGACGAGCATGTTGACGTCATTGCTATTGGCGGTGACGGTGGAACGTTTGACATCGGCTTCGGTTCTCTGAGCGGTGCTCTAGAGCGGGGCCATGACTTCGTCTACATGGTATATGATAACGGTGCCTACCAGAATACTGGGATTCAGCGCTCAGGAGGTACATTCCCTGGTCAGGAGACAACCACAAGCTGGGCCGGATCAGAATTGCCTGGAAAGACTCAACGCAAAAAGCCAATTACAGAGATTGTGGCAGCACACAAGATTCCTTACGCTGCCACTGTGTCTCCGTATTACTGGCGTGACTTCATCAAGAAGTTCAGAAAAGCGCTTGAAGTTGATGGACCAGCATTTATCCACGCAATATCCCCATGTCCGCGAGGATGGAGATCTGAAAGCTCCAAGAGTATCGAGTTAGCCAAGCTGGCTGTGGAGACTGGAATGCATCCACTCTATGAGATAGTGGATGGCGAAGAATACGTGATGTCAACTCCAAGCAAGCGGCTCAAGGAACTCAAGCCAATCGAGGAGTACATGAAACCACAGGGCCAGTTCAAACACCTGTTCACTGATCGCTGGGAAGATTTCCGCGAGCAGATACAGGAATGGGTCAATGAGGACTGGGAACTTCTGAAGAAGAAGTGTGCTGAAGAGTAATTTCGTAGTTTAATGGAGCACTGAACGGTGCTCCTTTTTCCTATTTTTTCTGTAATGTAGCATTTTGTTGTAAGAAGAGCCAGTAGTAGCAGTTATTACAGTCTGTTCACCATCTAGTTTGGTGATTTAGATGGGGTTTTTCGGAACATCGGCTAGTATTTTTGCTGACATCAATCTACTTATTCAAATCGTTCTGCTTGTGTTGTTGATCTATGGCAGCATAAAGAGCAAACCGTATCCTTTTCATGGGAAAATAATGACGGTTTTGACAATCGTGACGCTACTCACAACCGTATTCATTATGGCACCCGCGCTTTTTCTGAAATGGGATCTTTTCTCTGCAATACCCTTTCCGCCTGGGTCAAGTATAGTCATAGTACACCATATTGCTGGACTTGTTGCTCTCTTTCTCGGATTGCTATGGAGCTACAGATATTTCGATGCACGGAGAAACCAGAAACCATTCACCTGCGGTTCACGACGGATGATGTGGCTTACAGCGATTCTTTGGGCCTATTCGCTCTTTGGCGGCATTGTGATTTACTACCTTGCGTATATATGAAGGCTGTTTCCAATAGATACGTCCAAGTCAATAACCAAGGGCATGAGAGCATGAGTGGATATTGGAAGAAGCATTGGCCTTTGACAGTAAGTGGTGGGGTATTGACAATCGTCTTCTATTGCCTATTCACTGGGATCTCATGGATTCTCTACCCTGGGGGATACGGCCCACTAACACATTACCTGAGTAGATTGGGCAATTGCGATTATAGCCCGTTTGGAGCTTGGTTCTATAATCTTGGCTGTGTCTTAACTGGAGCGATGCTTATACCGTTCTTCCTTGGCCTACTACAGTGGCATACTAAGCACATGTACCAACGAATGGTCTTATCACTTGGACAAATACTGGGAGTTTCATCGGCGGTGGCTCTCATGGCAATAGGAATTTTCTCTGAGGACCAAGGAGCCCCTCACATACTCGCTTCATCAATCTTTTTCGAACTAAATTTTGTGGTTCTTATTCTTGTTTCCATTGGTCTTCTACTTCATCCAAGTTTTGTGAAGATATTCGGTTTATACGGACTATTCATAGATTTTTCCAGTCTTTTCCTAGCTTTTTCTCTTGGCGGTCCTATTGTCGAGTGGTATACGGTTTTCGGCGCACTTGTGTTTGTTGCGATGGTTTGTCTGAATACAAGAAAGATGGATATCACACTTCGAAGCTATTTTGAATGAAAATAGCATAATTGAATATTGCTGTCATATCTCTCTTGACTGGGGAGCCTCGATAGTACATCTTTTTGAAGTCAAGGATTTGAAAATCGGAACACTCCTTTCGTTCCTGGAGGAAGTCTACCAAGACAAGGAAAAGCGGTTATGGCGGAATGCAACTAGTACCATTCTCCTCTGCGTTTTCTAAGAATCTCTCTTTCAATGTCGAATAGATGCTGAATCTCTTTGTATTTTACATGCGCCAATAACCTGGCGACTACGTTTCCTAATGCAGGAATAAACAAGGCAAATGCTAACGCGATGAACGGAAGTGCCAATAGAACATTTGCCCCCGCATTTGCTAACCAAAGCCAAATCGCAAATAGTACTGTTGCGAATCCATATGCAGCCAGCAATGTCCCAGCGCGAAGCATTTTTCGGAATCTGAGAAAGAGCTCGATATGCTTTTCTGGTATTTCTCCTGTTCTTGGTTGAATTACATGTTCAAGAAACTCATGATCAGACTTTGCAGAAGGAAAGGACCCATAGACAAATCCGATGATTATGATGAACGTCGGTAAAGAGAGGCCGCTTTTCAACAGCCAGTCCTCAAATGATAGAATGACAAACTGGCCAATTATGAGCGCGAGTCCAACAAAGACATGTACATTTCGGATCCTCTTTTCCGTTGGACCAGGTTTGGAATAGGGAACCTTTCGTGACTTCTCTTCTTGTGCCATCATCTTGTACTCCTCTAATCTAGCCAATCAAGATAGAGCTGGCCAATATATACTCCAATATTTATCAGAACAAGAGTGTATCCCGCAGGTGTATTCAGTATTGCTGTATTGAGGGCGATTAGGGCCGAAGAATAAGGGAAGATAATTGACAATCCGTAGGCTATTAACAGGAACAGTGAGATTAATGGGAGAACTAAATCCAGTGGGGATTAATACCCTCCCATTACAGCCCTTGCCAGTAACGCTGTATCAATGAAAAGCAAGGTTCCCATCCCATATATCGCATTTACTACGCCTTGTGTAATGTATAAACCTGCACCAGCCAACATCAATCCAATCATGAAATTTATCGTATCCCAAGCAAACTCCAACGTGGTTAGTTCCAAGAACATTAGCGGAGTTTGGCCCGTAGCAAGAGAAATGAGTTTAGATGCAATTGCGTTTAGAGAATGAACCCCGCCGAGGATGAGCGAGACAAGTAGCGCACCTAGATTTGACTCAACGCTCCCATCAAAAAGCAAAGCCTCTTGCGGAGATACATAGGACTCAAGTTGCTTCGAATTACAGGCAAGAACAATATCCTTTGACGGTGTAATTGCTATATCTTTGGCAAACTCACCCCACAACATTAGAGCGTTGTCAGCAAGGATTCCCTGCTCCGATCCATGAGATACCCAGATTGCCGCTCTAATAACTCTCGAAATTAGAATGCTATACATAGGAGATCTATAATCTACCACTATAGAATTCGGAGCATTATCTACTAGAGTAGCTATAGCTTGATTTGTTGCGTTATCATCATTCATACGCACTATGACATTGGATACTACTGGTACTGAAAAGGGCAATATAATACATGATGCAACAAAAATAGATATGATTAGCGAGCAAGATAAATTCCGTTTTTTGTAGTTCAATGTTGAAACTCCTCTAGTAAAGTATTCTCTAAAAACAATATAAGAATATTTACAAACTAAGAATATTTACAAACTTTCCGGCTTGCGTTTCATAAAATCATTAATTGCTTTACAAAAAATGATTCATCCACTTATTTGATAAGGAATACATTCTACTGATCTCCCATGAGGCAGTCCGTACTACGAGACAATCGTAGATATCCGCTCATAATGGCGCACAGAGGAGACCCCACATGCGCAATAGAGAATACACTTTCTTCTATATCCTCAGCTGTCCAGCTGGGTGTGGATGTAGTTGAAATCGATATCAGGATGACAAGGGATGGCAAATTAGTCCTCTTTCATGATGAGACTTTGGAACGACTCACTGGTATCGGCAAACCTGTGGAGGCTATGGTTTTGGATGAGATCCAGCAGATCAGGCTGGGTTCTGAATCGGAACCAGATGAGCAACGCGAGGAAAACCAAATGTTCCTTCATCGGATTCCGAGTTTAGATCAAGTTTTCCAGCATTTCCCGAGAACGAAATTCAATATGGATATCAAGTCCGAAAACCCAAAGGCGCCTGAGATCCTAGCCGATATCATCTCACAATACAACAAGGAACAAGAAGTAATCGTTGCATCTTTCCATGCTAAGCAAATCTCTTATTTCCGGGAGATGTGTCCGGAGATTGTCACCGCTGCCCATCCGAATGAAGTCTATCGCTTTCTATTTGGGTCAAAGCTTCGGTTGCTATCGTTGCTTGCAAGGAACACCGAATATGATGCTCTTCAGGTTCCCCCCAAACAGGGTCCTATCACTGTTGTCGATAAGCGGTTTCTTGCTGAGGCACACAAGAGGGATATCGAAGTTCATGTTTGGACCATAAATGAGGAATCAGAAATGGAGCGGCTTACAATGCTGGGGGTTGATGGCATTTTTACAGATTATCCGGAGAAGATGTTTAATGTGCTAAATCAGCTTGGTTGAGTATATCTCATACCCACCTGATTCTTGGGCGCCAAATCATGCCTTTTCATTGTTACTTAATGATTCGACAAGTCTCTTCAATCTGCCCTTGAACATTCTATCTTTAAGCGAGTCTCTATTCTTTTCACATAGCGCAAGGATTTCCTCGTGTATTCTCTTAGGATTTGCACTCTTGATGGCATGGATTGTAATCAAATGATAATCCAGAATACTTGAGACAAGGAATCGATATTCTCCCATCTCCATCTCTTGTACTGCATCGCCAGAAACCATATCCGAGAAATCCTGCAATGCAGATAGAAAGCCCCCTAGCAACGCCGTATCGGGATGCAAATCTCCTGTGCTCAACGAATGGATGGTATTTCCTTCGTTATCGATTATAATAGCACTCTCTACCACACTGAATCCTCTAATCATTATTGCATATGTTCGGTATGAAGGTTACGAGCCACTGTACGGAATAATTCGTCTATGTTTTCACCAGTCTTAGCCGAGACTTCGATACAGTCTGCTCCATACTTGGAAGCAAATGAACGTCCTTCCTCTATTGGCACTCCCGAGCCATCATCTCTCACGTCGATTTTATTGCCAACTATAAGGATATCCGCTTCTGGACTTGCTTCTCTCAACCTTGATATCCAGTCGTCTAGACGGTCCAAAGTGTACCTTCTGTTCGCGTCGTATACTGCTATTGCGAATTTTGTTCCGTTGAAGTAGTCACCAACAACATCATAGAATCTTGGTTGTCCGCCCAAATCCCAGATAGTCAACTTTAGTGGCTCTCCTCGAACTAGAAGTTTCTTGGTGGCGAAGTTTACGCCTATTGTCATTCGCATGTCCTCATCGAACTTGTCTTCTGTGTAGCGCACTACAATACTCGTTTTACCGACGCCACCTTCTCCAATAGTGGCTACTTTGAATATTGGAATTCTGTTCTGCATTGTATTGGATTTCCTCACTAGTTAGTGCCTAGAAGTTGATCTGCTCTTCCTGTAATACCAAGCAACCAAATAACGAAGGCTACCAGAAGCAGTGATGCAACTAGGGGGTTAACGAAATTTCCTAATGGCAGAGCTATTACAGCAAATAGAATCCCTATACCTAAGAACAATGGTCTGGAACGGTTTTTGATATCCGCTACACGCATTTGATGCCACAGGTAGAAATACATTCCCATTGGGAGAATTACCTGCAACGCAGTTGTGATGATGAGCAACGGATTAAACCAAGGAGTACCCATTGGGTCTGCAGGATAGGAGATAAGCAGGTATGTTGCAACCGGCAAAGCAAGCATTGCTGGGAGCAGAATTACCCTATTCCATTCCAGAGCTACAATTGCTCCGACATTCAGAAGTGCAGCAGCACTTATCCACATCAACCATGAGGCATAAACAATCTCTGTTGATACGAACAGCCCTAGTTCTTGAACTGAGAATATCAGAATCGATAGGGAAGCCAGTAGGAAAAACCCACCAAGATAAATAGTGGCTGGATTGGGCTTCGTTCGCCATCTGCCATAGGTGAATGCTACCGTGACCAGTCCAAGTGTAGCAACTAGTGCCAATGCTGACAATGCAATAATGCGCACCAATTCAATGACCACTTGTGCGATAACGAATGAAAACCAGAAACCTGCTACCGCAAAAGCAGCTCCATATCCAAAAAGCTCTCCTGAAATCTCTATGTCTTCAGCAAGGAACGAACTGGTTACCAGAGCTGGTCCAATAAGCCTTAGAATGATGAGGAATACATTACCCTCCAATGGCGTTATCTCGAATAGATATGATAGCGGATAAGTCAGAACTGCGAGAGTCAAGGATAATGCTCTGGCCCCTCTTGTTCTATATGTCAGGAATCCATACAGGAGCCCTGGAACCAACAGTAGTAGGAGCGTGAAGAATCCGACAACGGCATCCGTAACAGTTGGATCAAGACCCAGTTGGGTTCCACCAATTGAAGAAAGAAGCCCCAGAAACATTAATGCGAGTGGAGCTATCATAAGCTCTTTCCAATCCAGAATCATTAAGGCGGCAACAGATAATGTTCCTGCCCCCAAAAGAATAGTTACATATGAAATCATGAGATATCGAGATATAGTTATTTCAAACAGATCAATCATAATACGATAGGTAAACGTTGATCCCGAACCTATTCCCAGAAGCCCCAGTCCTGCAGCCGAAATAAACAACGGCCTTGCAAGTTCTCTTTCTTCTGCGTCTACTTTCCCCGTTTGAATAAGAGCGTATATTGAGATAACACCTGCTGCTGCTAACATACCGATAGCCATGAAGACTTCGCTAGCTTGATAGGGTTCCATATTCATTTACACCTCAAAGCATCTTTTCTGCCCATTCACTCGCCTTGTCCGCCCCTGTAACAGGTCGTTCAGCTTCTTCCTTCAATTCCTTAATGAAATCATTGTCTGTGAGACACTCTTCGTTGTCTTTACAAAGCTCGAGGAGGCGGTGGTGATTTGTTTTGGGATTATCTTCCCCTTGAGGGTGTATGGTTACGAGGAAATTCTCATTCACACGTGATATGATTAGCCGATATTGGCCAATCTCCATTCCCTTAATCTCGTCACCGGCCATTTTTTGCGAAAAACTCTGAATAGCCGACATGAAACCTCCGAAGAGGGCGTCATCTGCTTCAAAATCCCCGATGTTCACAGAGGCGAGTGTCTCGCCTTCCTTGTTGATGATAAAGATGCTCTGTATCATTAGAAATCTGCCATCCATTTCTTGGCTTTGTCAATGGAGCTTTCCCCCTCATCTTCATCACCTTGAACCGCCTCTCCAGCAATTTCTACGTCGCGAATTGTGAAGTTGCGATCCACAAACAATACTACACTGTGGCCGTTCTCGCATTTCGCGGGAACAATGACAGGAGTCCTCTTTGCGTTAAGTATTACATCTTCGTCAATTTTGATGTCGCGCACCCTTCCGTTATCACTGCATGCTGGGCAAGGTACGCTATCTAAGGTACGCTGAGGCACATTGAATTTCTCCTGTGTATCCACGAATGTTGTAGTATCAATTTGATGCTTCGTTACAGTGGTTTGGCGAAGTGCATATAGGTGGATTTCATGCGGGGTATTAAACTTAATTCTGTTATGCCTCTTTCTTACTCGTAGCATGATGAAAACGGATAGACCAAGCGAAGAATGTTAATATGCGGAACCAACTTGTAACAAGCTAGGTCCGGTGTGTACTTGCAAAAACTAAGCACAGGGGACTCTGAAACGAAAAGAGCAGGAGAAACAAGACATGGAATGTCCCGAATACAACGAAGAAAATGATACCTGCAGTGTCGACGGCTTCAAGTTCTATAGTGGCATGAACAAGCCATGTGACACACCAGGTATGAACAAGGATAAATGCCCCCGATTAGCAATGAAGGGTTGAATTACCGTACCGGCGCAGTTCCCAGGACCCTCTCGTGGGAACTGCTATCTCTCCTTCGTGAGGCACAAGTACTTCTCATTTTTCATTTTTCAGTAACAGTTATCTAGGGATGGCTAAGCTATTCTAAACCGCACCTGGTGGTACCTGTCAATGGTGAAAAGCTACGTACTCATTAAAACACAAGCTGGAAAGGAAGACAAGGTCCTCCGCGATTTAGGGGCTATGAACGTTGTTGAGGAGGCTCACAAAGTATTTGGGGAATTCGATATCGTGGCCGAGGTCAGAGCCCGTGATATGGAAGCAATTGTAGAGGTAGTCACCGAGCGAATACGGAAAGTCGAAGCTATCGAAGATACACAAACCCTCCTTGTTATCGATCTTGAGCTTGATATGACCTCCACCGGCTTGGCAAATTGAAGTATATTCATCGACGAATCTGTTAAAAGGCATACTATGATTATCAACATGGTAAAACTCCGAGGAGGTCTCCAAAGTTTCGCCTGTTAAGACGCTCTCACGAACGCCGTTTGTTTTGATGTTGAAAGATGAATCTGGCGAAATCTCGCCAATCAAACTTGATTCTATTCACGTAAATAGCGATAATGCGCTCATCGTATTGGATGAGTATAGCGATGTGTGTTGGGTTTGGATTGGTCGAAATGTCAGTATGCCTACCCGCATGCACACTCTGCGAATGGGCAGATCAATCAAGAGATCTGGTTACAAGATTGGTCCAACCACTATCGGCTTGGGTATTGCTGATTTCATCGAGATGCGCGAGAAGAATGATGATAATCCGGAAGTAGCAGCCAATATTGACAAATTCCGAGATGCTATTTCGGGGAGTTGGGGCTATGAGGACAAGTTCTTGGCCTACAAAGAAGATTACCAAGTCATTCCTTCCGGCGGTGCGGCCACTGAAGAGCCCACATCACCAGAGACACCTTCGACGGTAGAGCCTGAAGAGGCACCAATACCCTCAGAACCTGAAGACGAACCTCTACCTCCGGAGCCCACAACTCCATCACCAGTGGCAAGTCCTTCTCCCACAGTTGAGCCCGCCTCAGAAGAAGTAGCGGAGGAAGAAGAACTGGAAGAAGCACCGGCTGAGGAAGGCGGACAAGTCCTTGAACTTTCCGGAGAAGAGAAAGCGGCACTCCTGCTATATAGTGTGGTAAAGCATTCTGAACTGGTCTATGCAGAACGCATTGATGAAGAAGGCAAAAACGGGTTCAAAGTTGAGTCACCAGGGCAATTGGTTCTAACTGTAGAAATCGATGGCAACGAACTTCGTATGCATCCATCCGACTTTGGTGAATCTGAAATTTCTGATGCTATTAGAGAAGAATATCAGAAATGGGTATGAATGCCGTTCATGGTCGGTAATTCCACAGCCAATTCACCTTTGATTCATCTAGCCAACCATCGGCGTTAGTCGTCAGTTTAAAGAGATATATGTCCGTCTCAAGTCGTGGGTGTAACAACTCATGAGCCGCTTGCGTTGGAACCCACTCTTAGGAGAATGGGTAATCACTACTCCCAGTAGAGCTGATCGCCCATTTCAGGAAGATGAGCGAAAATGTCCCTTCTGTCCGGGCCAAGAAGAAACGACAGGAAATTGGAAGGTCCTTACACTCGATAACAAGTTCTCAGCTTTGGATCCCACAGTTGGACCAGTGCCACTCGAAGGCGGCCTGGTGATGGACGCCCCTGCGTATGGCACATGCAAAGTTATTATTCTATCCCCAAATCACAATGAGCAGATAGAGGATATGGATGAAGAACAGATTCTCTTGGTATTCAATGAGTATCTCGAAGTTTTTGAAAAATTAGACACGATGAAAGGAATTTCTTATGTCATGCAGTTTGAAAACAGAGGGCAATCCATTGGCGTAAGTCTTAATCACCCCCATGCGCAGGTCTACGCGCTGCCTTTCATTCCGCCGCGAATACGCCGCGAAATCAACCAGTCGAAGAAAAAATGGGTGGATGAGAATACGTGCCTCATTTGTGAAGTGATACAGAATGAGCTTGAACAGGGAACGCGCATTCTCAAGGAGACTGATGAATTCGTATCATGTGTTCCCTTCTTTGCCAGACTCCCATATGAGGTGCATATCTATCCAAAAAGGCATGTTCACAGCTTGAGTGGATTAGATGACAGTTTGCTGGGTCTAGGGAAAATGGTGCGTGATGTTGTCAAGAGATATAGCAATGTCTTTGATGAGACAGCTTATGTCATGTCATTTCACACTCGACCATCCACAGGAGATTATCCATTCTGGCATTTCCATGTAGAGTTCTATCCACCTTGGCGGGACAAAAGCCGACGTAAACATCTGGCTGGCATTGAACTTGGAGCAGGGACTTACACAAATGATTCTCTCCCTGAGCAACGCGCTCAAGAACTTCGGGAGGCTCTTTAGTGGAACATTCACATACCCAAATGAAAACAGCTCTTGCCGATTTGATAGATGCCGATTTTCATTACCCGGTACTGTCGAGAGCACCCGGACGCGTTGAGATTCTAGGCAACCATACTGACTACAATGGAGGCCTCGTCTTGTCCTCGACGATTGACAGGTATGTCTATTCATTGGGGGTTGGGGCTGATGAAGTACACCTGTTTTCTCTGGATTTCGATGAGGAGATTGAATTCTTTCTAGGAGGGTTGTCACCAAGCGGAAGGACAGAATGGCATGATTATGTTCGTGGTGTCTATTGGGCTATGGCGCGCCGCGGTTACAACGTGAATGGTATAGCTGCTGTTGTAACAGGTGACATTCCAATAGGAGCGGGCCTGAGTTCTTCAGCGGCTTTGGAAGTATCTTTCGTCAATTTGATAGCAGAACTAAACGACTTGCATCTGGAACCCAAGATAAAAGCGATGATTGCCTTTGAGGCCGAACGTATCTACTGTGCAGTAGCTTGTGGCATAATGGATCAATTTACCAGCCAACTCGGTAAGGAGAATTCTGTTCTTCGCATCAACTGTTCGTCTCTTCAAACAAGAAGCATCCCTCTTCCTGCTGATTTGAGTTTAGTAGTGACAGACAGCAAGGTGTCTCGACCGGCAGGTGAAGCGTTGAATGAACGCAAATCGGAATGTCAAGAAGCGTTGAACTTGCTGAAGAAGAACGATTGGGAAATTGCGAATCTTAGCTCAGTAACACCGAATCAGCTGTCCGAAGCTTCGGAGATTCTTGAGGAGACTTTGATGAAACGTGTTCGCCATGTAGTCGAAGAGAATCAACGAGTAAAAGACGGATTCCGAGCACTCGAGCGTGGTAATTTGATCCTGTTTGGAGAACTCATGTACGCCTCTCATTCCAGCTCAAAATCTCTATATGAGGTCAGCCACCCAAAACTAGACCTCCTTGTTGATATTGCACGGAATGCAGAAGGAGTCATTGGTAGCCGCTTGACGGGAGCAGGATTTGGTGGATCAACTATTTCTATTGTCAAATCCTCAATGGTTGACTCTTTTGCAGATAGAATCAAACAGGAATACTTGCATGAGACTGGTATCGAACCGCAGGTCATGAAATGTGAAATTCCTGAAGGGGCTACTCTCAGAAGGATTGACGTTTAGCTGTATGTCTCAAACGATTGATTTTTCTTGTGTGCTCAATCTCTATTCTCAGTGCCTCCAAGGTGGATATTGTTGCGCGAAGATAATTTGGACGCCATAATAATCAGCGAAACACACTGGGATCGAGCTTGGTATCACACATTTCAAGAATTCAGACTCAAGCTTGTTGATTTGGTCGATAAGCTCCTGAATATCTTGGACACCGATCCTAATTTTGAACATTTTACATTTGATGGTCAAACCGTTGTGCTTGAAGACTATTTGGCAGTTAGGCCATACCAAGAAAACAGACTTCGTTCCTTTATTCAAAATGACAGGATTTCAATTGGTCCATGGTATATCCTGCCTGATGAATATTTAGTATCTGGGGAGGCGCTAATCCGGAATCTGCTGACTGGTAAACGTATAGCCAATGAATACGGAACTCCTATGGACGTTGGCTACACCCCTGATCCATTTGGTCATGTGAGCCAGCTACCTCAGATTCTTGCTGGATTCGGATATGACTCTGCTATTTTTGCAAGGGGCGCTGGTGACGAAGTTGATGACCTTGGCTCTGAATTTATCTGGAATGCCCCTGAAGGAACTTCCGTCCATACACACTGGCTTCCATTGTCATACGGAAATATCGCCAATCTACCTGAAGATATCGATGATGCAGTTTCGATGATTACAGAGGTCATCCATGAACTCAAGGATTGGTCGAATATCGATACTGTACTGCTTATGAATGGTTCAGACCATCTGGAGCCGCAGGCTCACCTTCCTGAGATTGTTGCTCGGTATAATGAAAACCATGAGGGAAAGGTGAAAATCGGCACACTACCGGAGTTCATGGCTCTTGTCAAAAAACATGCAGACGAGTTTCAATCCGTTAGCGAAGAATTCAGACAATCGAAATATCAGAATCTGCTATCTGGTGTCTATTCTACGCGAATCTATCTGAAGCAGGAAAATGAGCGGTTGCAGCGAAAGATGGAACGGCTCGTAGAACCGATGGCCTCTTTGGCCTACCTGCTTGGGAAAGAGTACCCTGCTGAAAAGATCCGATTGGCTTGGAAATATCTGCTAAAATGCCACCCGCATGATGACATATGCGGTTGCAGCATCGATGAAGTCCATGAAGATATGATGCAGAGATTCCGGTGGACTGATGAGATAGCTGATAGCCTTATTGCTGATTCTTGGGAACGAATCAAAGAACGGCATGCTGATTCATCACATAGTCTAGTGCTTTTCAATCCGGTTCCTTACGCTCGAAGAGAGGTAGTGACCTGTAGTATTCCCCTTTCAAATCTTCGATTTGCAGAACTTGGTGATATTCAACTGTATGATCCCGCCC
The DNA here is from genome assembly GCA_014730275.1 of Candidatus Lokiarchaeota archaeon. Lineage (NCBI taxonomy): Archaea > Promethearchaeati > Promethearchaeota > Promethearchaeota archaeon. The sequence goes on from WJIL01000143.1 coordinate 22,047, forward strand.
TTCAACCTGAATCCCCTCTGGAGGCGGCTAAGAATGAGGTACACATCGCGTTTGTGCGTCAGCAGGGATTCGACATGAATCCCACCTCGACCAGAGAGATATCTTTGAACGGGGATACTGTTACCGAATTTGAATTCGATTTTTCCAATCTTATAGCATTCTTCCCGGGAATGGAGCATATCGTGGAGGAAATCCCGACAATCTATAGAATTCGTGTAAATTCTGAGAACGAAATCGTTGAAGTCTGGGGAAGAAAACCCCACGCTACAACAGCAATGGACGGAGGAATTCAGCTATTTGACGAGACTGGTAATTCGATTCCTCATCAATCTCTAGGCACTCATCTAGAACCAAATACTGATTCAACTCTCGTTCAGGATGAACATGAGGTTATACGGATAGCGTCCTTAATTGACACGGAGGGTTTGAGCACATGTACCCTAAAACTTGGTCTAGAGGAAGAGCATGCCAGCTACAAGATAGAGGGAGAAGTTCAAGCAGGTGAGAATTGGCTTGAGAACAACATTGTTAGAATTGTAGTGGCTGAAACTGGCACCATATCATTGCTTGATAAGAGAACCAAAGAGGTCTATGATGGTCTTCTGGAATTCGAAGATTCAGAGGATATTGGAGACGAGTACGACTACTGTCCGGCTCCTAATCACAAAAGCATCCGCTCAAGCAATACTCTACAATCTGTCGAAGTTATTCATGAAGGGCCTATTCTTGGCCAGCTGCGCATGACAGGTGAGTTCTCTCTTCCATCTTCAGCTGATCCAAAACGGAGAGGTCGAGTGGAATCTACAGTTGTATGTCCATATACAATTGAACTTACTATGAAAGCAGATTCTCCCCGAATTGAGACAAGAATTCTATTCGAGAATAATGCTGAGGATCATCGACTACGGATTCTCTTCCCGACAGGAACTGAAGCCGAGACATGTCACGCCGATTCTGCATTCGATGTTATCAAACGCCCAATCCACCACCAAGCTCACGAGGACTGGTATCAACCAATGCCTCCCACATACCCTCTTCGAAGCTTCGTAAGTATGAATTCTGGGAAGCGCGGCTTAACGGTAGCCACCAAGGGCCTTCTTGAATTCGAGATTCTAAAAGGACAAGGTGGAACTGTTGCGTTGACTCTACTTCGATGCGTGGGATGGTTATCTCGAATCGGAATGAAGACTAGGAGCGACACTGCAGGCCCCGTTATGAGAACTCCTGGTGCACAGTGTCCCGGGCTGCATGAATTTGAATTCGCACTAGTCCCCCACGAGGGTGATTGGTTAGAAGCAAATGTACAAACTGAGGTAGAGAACTATCTCTTACCGCTTCTGGCCGAATATGGTACTCCCATTGATACGTCAAAGAATGAAGAAAGGACCAGTCTTGTCAAAGTACATCCTGAACCAGTCAAGATTTCGGCTATAAAGAAAGCTGAAGATAGTGATGGTTTGATTGTACGAGTCTGGAATTGCGGAAGTGAAAAGCATTCATCCACTCTTGAGTTTGGATTTCCCATAATCGAGGCCACGACTGTGAATCTGGCTGAAGAGATGAATGGCGGAAGAATAGAAGTTGAGAATGGGACTGTGGTTCATTTTGATATTCCCGCCAAGCGAATCAGGACCTTCCTTGTTCGTTTCGACGACGGTTCCCTTTGATTGTGGGTGAGCCATTCACTTCCTGCTTATCCATTTGTTTTGCTTTTCATAGAAGCGAAGCGGCAATTCGGATCCTTCTGACAATCCAATTCTAGTTGTCTGTTCAATCTCTCCAACTTGCCAAACAGAATCTAATACTTTAATCGTTTCTCCGATTTTCTCACCATTGTGAGAACGGTCTATTCCCAGTGCTTGAGTTAATCTACCTGGCCCGTTTGTTAGGTTCTCATTTCCATCACGATTCTCGCGCATCGTCTTGATGCCTTGCAATGGTTCGAGAGCTCTGATTAGGACGGCTCCAGGTATACCCCTTTCTTCACACACAAAATTGAGCATATTATACATTCCATAGCAGATATACACGTAGACTCTTCCTGGTGGACCAAACATGATTTCGTTTCGTGGAGTCTTCCCTCTATATGCGTGGGAACCAGGTTCGGCCATATATGCTTCTGTCTCCACTATCCTTCCCTGCATTTTGCCTTTCTTAATCCGTTTGCCGATTAAATCGATGGCTACTTGATCCGTTTTTCGCGCAAAGAATGACAGAGATATCTCTTGCATATGCTGGTGAACAACGCTCATCCTAAAATGATAACGGTAATCTGGTCAATTTCAGAAACCATCTCCTCCAAGCATATCATTGGATGATATCCCGACTGTATTTGCATCATTGTTCGGTGATGATCCCTCTCGCCCCGCATATTGCTGCAGGTCTACTGGTCACAAATGCTCGGAAAAGTCATATTGAGTGGCCAGATACTACCGCATTCAGTAATTCTCTGATCGAAATGGGTGGCAAGCTCAAGGAATGAAAAATTATGTCTGAGGAACTCGATGTTCAAATTGTTAGATACAAGCCCGAAATGGCTGCGGAACTTGCTGAAATGTATAACTCGTGGGATGAACTGTGGATTAGCGGATACACTCAAGGCGTTCCCTATGATGCTCAGCGGGTACGAGACCGATATGACAAGATGAGTGCCATTGCCATACTTATAGCCGTGAAATCTGATGACGGCAAACCTGTTGGATCCTGTACCTTACACGAACATTGGCGAGACGAGGATGCTGCATATGTTGGTGTGTTAGGGGTTAGGCCTGAGGCTCTCGGCAAGAAAGTTGGCAAGAAGTTACTTCTTAGGTCTATTCAGATTGTGCGCAATGAGGGTTACAAGCGAGTAGACCTACACACTTGGGCTGGCAATACGCGGGCCGTTCCGCTTTACAAGAAAGTCGGACTTATGTGGAACCCTGAAGCTTCTGGAGTTCACATGGAGGATTATATTCCTGCAATTCTCGAACATCCGTTTTCAGAGCCTTTCTTCGACGGAATGCAGGAGAATGAATGGTATGATTTTCAGAAACGGGAACTAACCCAAAAGCCAGATGAAATGACCTACAAGGGGATGGATGTTTATGCCTACAATTTCGAGCGCGACCAAGACGATTTGACGGTCATAGTCGATCGTCATGCGAGGGCGATATCTTCCATAGATCGCACAGTAAACGGCCAGCGTATCACCATATCTGCCAGAGTTGACAGTCATAAGGTTCTTTGTGGAGTCACTGGGCAGTATATTCTCGAAGTGATTAACGATAGCGACGAACAGCTCTCGTTTACGGTCAATCTGAACTCATTCCCTGCTCTTGAATTCAAGGGAGAGCCCTCGATTGAATTTGATGTTGATTCTGGTGATACATACCAATGGACAGTACCATTTGTTGTCAGCTCCTCTGCTCCTATTCATAGAGAGAACATTCGGTCCCCTGCAATAGATTCCAATATACACATGAATGGGGTTGAGATGAATTTCCAAACTGGAATGGTCATCAAGCCTATTGCGGACATTAAGAATCGATGGCCTCATTCGAGAGTTATCCCTGGCGGTTCTTCTAATGTACCAATTACCGTATTGAGTTCTATTGAGGAAGAGTGCTCTGCAATTCTGAATTTAGAAGTCGATCATTCGTCATTCAAAATTGAACCACGAGAGAGTAGAATTGATATTTCACGAGAGGGGATTTCAGGGGTCAATGCTCTTGTTTCCGCTGATTATGAAACAGAACCTGGAGAATACGCAATAGTAGCGAAAATCAAAACTGATGAGAAACTAGGTGAGAATGGAAAGACCATCGAAACGCGAGATTTCAAGATTCCTCTCTTCTGTGGTGAATCAGGAATTGTTTCTGCCTTTGAAGACAAAAGGAACAATGATGTCATTATCAATGGAGTGAATTACCAAGCTACTATGAGCCTTGAGGGTGCAATGCTGAGAGTACGAGATATTCACAATAGGACCGGTTCGCTCTTTCAGGTACGTTCACAAGTTGGACCTCCTTTCGGAATGGATCCTTTCAGATATGCTGAACGAGATTTCTCAACGGAGAAGAGTGATGAGGGTATTACTGTATCGGTGGTGGGCCGTCACCCTGAAAGACCTTTGAAAATTGAAGACCGAGTTTTCTTCCAGCATGAAAGCGGTGTAATATCTCACGAAGTTTTGATAACCAACGAAGGTGAAAATAGACAAAAGCTGCAATTGCGTGTGTACTGTGGAAGCCAAGGTATTGATTTGTCTCCTGGAACTGTGACTGTTCCACTCAAAGACGGCATTGTCAAACAAGGTCTTATTCACGACCTTTTCACACACCCTTCCGTACCTAGTTCTCCAGACACATTCTCCGAGGGTTGGATTGCATCGAATAAACGCGGGCTAACTAAGGGCCAACTCTTCGATTTGGAGGCAATTGATGAAATTCACATGGGCAACGATCAAACTGCATACCTCCAATATCCCCTTAGAACCTTGGAGCCCGGAGAAACGGCGAGAATTTCCAAAATATGGTTTCTCACCAAAGCAAGTGATTGGCAGGATGTTAGGAGAACATGGCAGGAAAAAATCTTGCGTAAGTCTTCCATTGAATTTGGACAACAGGAATCGCTGGAAATGCATTCCATTGTAGATATCTCAGTAGATTCCTGTACTATTGATGAGCCATGCGATTGCGAAATCCACGCCCAGATACATAAGCGAATTGTTGCCCCCCTAACGGTTGAAGCTTCTGTTCAGGCTCCAAATGGATGGTCGGCAGAGGTAATTCCACCTAGTGAAGATGAACCCGCTGAGCAAATTGAGCTTAAAGACGTGACTTCACTCAGAATAAGACTAACTCCAACGGAAGCATTTCCTGATGGTTTCCGTATCCATGAGGGGACTATAGTAATCCAAGCTGCTACCACTTACAAGAAGGACTTTCGCATCATTCAACTCGGTGAATCGAATACTCGTGTTTCTGTTGATCAGTTGGAAGACAGCGGACTTCAGTCCTATGAAGTTTACAATGGTTTAATCCGGTTCAGGGTTTCTCCTGAGTATGGCGGCTGCGTTTACTCATTGAAAAATTCGAAGGGTACTGAGCTGCTGGTTTCAACTTTCCCTGAGGGAGGACCTAAACCAGGTGCGATACTTGCAAATTATTATGGCGGAATACAACCGATAACTTGGGATGACGAACTGAACGAAAACCTATCGAGCGCTGAGACCAACAAAGAGGACATGTCTGCCAGCATATGCGAAAAGGGGTTGTGGCGTGGAGTTGAGATTTCTTGGACTGGAAAGGTCCAAGATTCAGTAAAGGGCGTTTCTTTCCGTCTTCAGTATTACACATTCCCAAACTCTCCTTTACTTGCAGCCAGATGGATTATCAAGAATTCTACCTCCGCCCCTGTTAAGATATCTCCTACTTTTGTGGTAGATCCCGCATTCGACGGCGACGTATCCAATATCATGACACATATGAATTGGGAAGGGGAGAAACAGAATGTCAAGCTAGCTAGATACCCTCTTGCCATAATGCCTTCATCCAATTGCATATGGATTGAAGACGAGGTTCTTTCAGAAGAGGAACCCCTGGGTTTGGGTCTTACAGCGTCATTTGAAGAGGCTGAACTATTATACATCGGAGTTGGTGACTTGATTCTTACTGGTACTAGTAGCCTCAACCGTCAGCTTCTTCCCGGAAAGGAACTAGTTACAACTTCTTGGTTTATGGTGAACCCACAGTCTCTGCAGGAACTTGACCTGCTTAGGAAGGTCGCTGATGACCTGATCTGAACAAAACCCCTGCCTCAATCCCGATAGCAACTAGATTAGGATATGATTTCGCAAGGGCCCATCAATGTACAAAAACATACATCAATGTACAAATATGAGTAAAACTTAAATAGGATACCGAAAGGAACCGCCTAACCGCAACTGAGGTATGAAACGGTGACGAGTGTGAGCGTGCAAAACCGCCAATGGTATTACGGGCCCCTAGGGCTCTCTCAACCACATATCTAGCTAAGGCTTATACCCCTGTACACTCGTCACTCCTGCTATTTCTGCTGAGTTTCTCCTGCTCCGGAGACATATTCTCAACAAATCTAGTTGTCTTTAGACAGTTTTCTACATTCTCAGCATCAGCGGTAACAAATTTGAAAGAAGGAACTAACCAAGAATGAACGCAATTAGTACCAAAATAACACTCGACAAGGAAGATGTGCCGAAAGAGTATGTCAACATTCTCCCATATTTACGAAGCCCTTTACCACCGCCACTGGATCCGAAAACTGAGGAACCGGTTGGACCGGAGGCACTGATGGCCATATTCGCTGAGGAGTGCGTCCGTCAAGAAATGTCGGAAAAGAAACGCATTCCAATACCTGAACCAGTTAGAGAGGCTTTGATTCATTACAGCCGTCCTACTCCACTTCAGAGGGCTAGGAGACTTGAAAAAGCGTTGAATACGCCCGCAAAGATATACTTCAAACGGGAAGATGTAAGCCCGTCCGGCAGCCATAAGCTAAATACTGCATTGGCTCAAGCATACTACGCCAAGAAGGAAGGCGTAGAGCGGCTGGCAACCGAAACCGGTGCGGGTCAGTGGGGTTCTGCTGTATCTCTTGCTTGTGAGTATTTCGGCTTAGAAGCAATGGTATACATGGTGCGCGTGAGTTATGACCAGAAAGAGCACCGAGGCACACTCATGAGGGCTTATGGTGGAGCAGTTGTGCCTAGTCCATCTGAAAAAACCAAATTCGGAAAACAGCTACTTACTGATAGCCCGGACCATCCCGGGACGCTTGGCATAGCCATCAGTGAGGCTTTGGAAGACACTTTGTCTGATGAATCTACCAAGTATACACTGGGGTCGGTTCTCAATCACGTTCTCCTCCACCAGACTGTCATTGGACAAGAAGCTATTGCTCAGCTTGAGTCGGTTGATGAAACACCTGATGCTCTGGTGGGTTGTGTTGGGGGTGGAAGCAATTTCGCTGGGATGATATATCCTTTCATCGCAGATGGCCGTTTTGATGACGCGGATTTGATAGCTGTTGAGCCTGTTGCTTGTCCAACCCTTACAAAAGGGGAATACCGCTATGACTTCGGTGATACTGCCGGAATCACACCGAAACTGAAGATGTATACACTTGGAAAAGATTTCACTCCCCCCGGGATTCATGCGGGTGGGCTACGTTATCACGGCTGCGCTCCAACTTTGAGTGCTCTCAGGCACGAGGACCGTATCAAGCCTGTGGCCTATGATCAAATCCCAGTGCTGGAAGCTGGAATCTTCTTTGCTCAACAGGAAGGTATCATTCCAGCACCAGAATCAGCACATGCTGTCAAAGCAAGCATCGATTTGGCAAGGGAAGCAAAGGCCAAAGATGAAGAGAAGACTATTGTTTTCAATTTGTCTGGCCATGGACAGTTCGACATGGGTGCATATCGTGCCCTCATGAATGGAGAACTCGAAGAATAGATGTTCTTCCATTGATCTTAGAGAGTACCGGGCATTCCTATTTCGAGAGAATGACCCGGGACTCCTCTTTTCCTTTCGCCAAGTAAAGCGATTCAACAATGAGCACTCAATATACTTGATTAACATACTTCTGAATCAATTCTTGAGTAACTTCGGAATACCCTTTACTGCTACCAATGATTCTATGATTATGAGAATGCCCTGTAGGCCGATACCCACAAGAATTTCTTGTGCTAAATACGTGCCCAAAAGAAATCCAAGTATAGGAAGCGACCCCACACTTAGTGATACAAGAAAAGCGACGAATGTGGCTTTCTGATTGTTCACTGGATTAACTGCCACGATCCTTCCTTTTCCGATTACTCTTGACAGTACTCCCCCTACAGCAAGAGCCAGACCATACCCAAGAGGCATCTGAACAAAAGGTATGAAGAGAGCAAACCATGAGAACGGAATTCCAATCAGAAGAATGATTGAAACGATCGTCATAAAGAAGACATATGTTACTGTGAATAGGACAGCTTTCGCCTTCAGATTCATCATTGAACTGAGAGGCAGCCCATCATAGATTGATGCTCCCTGTGTGTCTATCCCTAACAGCCCAGTAATACTGATTCCTGAGAAGCTCTGAATTATGACCATCATTGTTACTAAACTCAGAAGGTCGATTCCGCCTTCCGCCATAATAGCAAGTGAAGGCGCCCACGCAATAAGCAGCATGAGTGGAAAGATCAGTATTGTAAGTGATCCCAAGTCTCTTGTGGCAAGTCGAAGGTCCTTCTTGATAATTGCCCTAATCGAACCAGTAGTTTCGATGGGCTGATTCACAATGGTAGCTACTTGGGTTTCAACTCCACCCATGACTGCTTTTCTGAGCCGTTCTCTTGCAATGCGATATCCTCGAACAGCAACTACTGCATAAAAGAGAGCGGCGCCAATCGAAAGCACAATGATTTCGGTTGATACCTGCAAACCATAAGCTGCAATGGCGGTAACCATTCCAAGAGTGAATGGGAACACGAGACTGAATAGAATATCAATGATAAGCCCGTAGTTTTGTGAGAGTGAAATCAATAGATCTACTAGAACTGGGAGATAATTACCTACTGAGTAAACCGCTATTATTCCTACCATGAGCATTACGCCAGTCAGCACGCGGACTACTGTGGAGAGCTTCGAGCCGGGTTGTTCAAGTGATTTTCTTTGATACCATTGCGCGACCAGAATCAGTATCGAGAAGGAAACTAGGATTGTAATTCCACAGGCGAAGAAAGCGCTCAATGCTGCCATAGGTCCTATCAGAATAAGAAAACCAACTGGAAGAACAGTCATGATTGCTATTGAAGGACCTGCAAATACCCTCATGAATGCAAGAAACATGATATCCTCGAAATCATCTTGAGACATTGGCAACATCGCAGCAAATGTTGCTACGCCTGACATGAAGAAACCCGAAGTCCCTACAAGGTTCAAGAAGAAAATCAGCACGAAGCTCAGCAGAAGAAAAGAACCGACACCTACGGTCATTGTTGTAACACCGGATTGTGATGGGTCTCCGAAAGCAATCAATCCCAATGAAACGCCACCTAGCACAACAACAAGAAATGTTGTAAATGCCATACTGATAGTATTGCTTCGCTTGACGTTTCGCATGATCTTTTCTGGCTGTTCCTTCGCCCTAGATCGATAGGAGGGATTCGAACTTAATTGCGCTCTGAATCTTGCTTCTCGAATAACTGTTCCAGCAAGCTCCCATTTTTTTCTGAATTCCATTATCCGGAAAATGCCTCCCGTAGTGCATCCACACCTTCAGTAACCTCATCAACTTGTTCAGTGAGTTTAAGAAAAATCTGTTCCAGCGTCGCCCCTTCCTGTTTTGCTTGTGTTCGAAGCTCTTCAAGAGTACCTTCAGCAACTAGATTTCCCTCGTCAATTATGCCAACTCGATCACAGAGAGATTGTGCTACCTCCATGATGTGTGTGCTTAAGAGAACCGAACCTCCCGTATCGACGTGAATCTGAATGGCGTCTTTTAGGATTCTTACGACTCTGGCATCCAAACCTGAGAATGGCTCGTCCAGAATCAGGAGTTTCGGACGATGAACTAATGCTGCCATGAGAAGGCACTTCTGCTTATTGCCCGATGAGAGTGTTACAATCATCTTTTCCATATATTCGGTAAAATCGAGAGCTTTGGCGATTTCTGAAACCCTCTTGTTGGCAACAGATTCTGAAATTTCTCTAACGGATGCGATAAATTCGAATAATTCCCGTGGAGTTAAAGATTCGTATAATACAGTTTCTTCTGGTACATATCCAACGAGTGATTTTACTTCTACGGGCTTCGCGAGGCTATCCACACCCATGACTCTCACCCTACCAGAATCAGGGTCAAGAAGACCCATCAGAATTTTCAGTGTAGTGGTTTTCCCTGCTCCATTTGGACCCAGAAGGCCGTAGATTTCTCCATTTCGTACCTCGAATGAGAGATTGTCAACTGCTGTTACTGTTCCAAATGTTTTCGTAAGTCCTTGGATTTCAACTGACGCCATTAGAATCCCACCTTGCATACTATGCGCTACTTTACCCGTTTGTATCCCTTTTTGAGAAGTGTATCTACTTGTTCATTTGCTTTCTGTGGATAGTCTTTGTTGTAATGTGTCCCACGGCTTTCCCTACGGAGTCTCGCGCAGGAAACTATGACATCAGCCACATCTGCGATGTTTCTAAGCTCAAGCAGGTCTTTTGTGATGATGAAATCCCAATAGTACTGACTGATTTCGTCCTGTAGAAGCTCAATCCTGTGTCTTGCGCGTTCCAGTCGCTTATTCGATCTAACCACACCAACATAATGAAACATAGTTCTGCGTATTTCATCCCACATGTGACTTACAATAATACGCTCATCTGGATCCGTCGCTTCACCCGGATCCCACGCTGGAATATTCGTATTCAGTTTGACCTTCTTGATAACTTCAGCCGCTGTTTGCGCCGCTCGATTGGCAAGTACAAGACCTTCAAGTAATGAATTGGACGCCATTCGATTGGCACCATGGAAACCTGTTGCTGCGGTCTCTCCTATTGCGAAAAGCCCCTTGATATCTGTTCGACCTTGCATGTCGACTTTGACTCCTCCGCACATATAGTGAGCTGCAGGTACAACCGGAATTGGCTCTTCTGTGATTTCTATACCTACCTCTTTGCAGTTCCCGTAAATGAGGGGGAATCGGTTTTTGATAAATGAAGCATCACGAAATGATATATCGAGCCAGACATGATCGGCGCCTGTTCGTTTGAGTTCGTTATCAATGGCCCTGGATACCGCGTCTCGAGGTGCTAACTCCGCATCTGGATGGTATTCATCCATGAACCGCTCGCCGTCAGGTCCAAGAAGCTTTGCACCTTCACCCCTCAAAGTTTCTGAAATGAGGAAATTACGCTTCTCACGATGGAACAGAAGCGTAGGATGAAACTGTACAAACTCACAATTCATCATGGTCGCTCCTGCCCTGTATGCCATTGCTATACCATCCCCGGTCGCCACATCGGGATTACTGGTATACAGGAAGGCTCTACCAGCACCACCTGTTGCTAGAACAGTAATCTTGGATGCAAACGTTTCTACTTTTCCCATATCGCCATCCAAGACATAAGCACCAAGCACCCTGTTGTTCTTGGTATAGAGATTTACAGATGTATGGTCTTCGAAAATGTGAATGTTGGATTCTTCTCTAGCTCTTGCAGCAAGAACTTGTTCCACATCTCGACCAGTATGATCCTTTACATGAAGAACTCGTCGCTCGCTATGACCACCTTCCAAGCCCAAATCGTATGAATCACAATCCTCTGCTCTACAGAAGTCAACACCCATTTCTACAAGTTCTTCGATTCTCGCGGGCGCCTCCTTCACGAAGGCTTCTACAACTTCAGGATGGCCGAGCCCCTCTCCGACCCGCATTGTGTCTTTGATGTGCTTTTCGAAGGAATCCTTGGGTGACACAACAGCAGCAATTCCGCCCTGTGCTCGAAGGGTTGCAGAATCTGTCAACGACCCCTTTGTGATGAGATTGACAGAACCGTGCTTTGCTGCCTTCAAAGAGAATAGGAGCCCTGAAATACCTGAGCCAATCACAAGAAAATCCGCCGTTTGGACTTCTGAAGTCATCTAGTGGTTCCCCTCTTTGGGAAATTCTACTGATTCAAGGACATTTGGCATTGTTCTAAGGCTTTTGGTGCAGTTAAAATCCCTTCGTGTTCACATAACTACAAGTTCATATAATGGTGACAGGAGTCACTTCGCGGAACCGTGAGTACGGTATGTTCATCGAAGGGACCCGATGCCTTCTTAAGGAAGGTATATCGTCGTATAGTCGTACAGCTAATAATAGGGGATATGCATACATATGGAAATAGAAGGAGTGATTATCTTCAACGCTGATTCCGGCGTGCCTCTGTATTCGCGGCTGAAGAAGAATATCGATCCTTCATTGTTTTCCAGCTTTGTAAGCGCTGCAAGGCACTTCTCAAATGAATTAGAGCTGGGAGGACTATCTTCTTTCAGCACAGATGAGAAAGTTATCTTCATGGCTGAAAACAAAGAAACCATTACAGCACTCATTGCGCCGAAGACACCTGAATTCGAAGAGACCGTAGAAGTAGCCTCCGTCCTTGGAGAACATTTCGAGAGGAATTATGAAATAACACAGCGACCACGAAATGGTGCATATAGTGGTTTCTCCATCTTTGTAGATCAACTGCTCAAAGAAATAGAGCATCCGTTTCTGGATCGTGTGGCGCGTTTTGTACACGAGGAATATGGTGGGGAAATTTCCATCAAGCCAAGACTCATGAAACGAAATGGCGATGAAGGCGTCATTGATGCCATGCTTAGTCAGGCGAACAAAGGCAAGTATGCTGATATGGACAAATCAGAAAGCAGGATGAATATGTTTTGCGATAGCATTAGCTTCATTCGTGCCATAGATGGTATCGCTGACAAAATCGACTTGATGGATTTCGCCGATCAAACAGACAAGTTCGGAATCCGAATGATGGATGGCGATGAGATGGAATTCAAACCCTATTTCCCCTCACGAGCAATTGTTGTGGCACAGGATTATGATCCCTCAGCCTTTGAGTATCTGAAAGGCTTGCCAGAAAAAGATGGTTGCAAGTGTCTTGATGGTCAGAATACTGTCATTGACTTGTGGAAATGGAATGAGCAGCACCAGCCTGAGAAGCTAAGCTAGTCCTTTCCATTATTTCAGGGCTCTGACATGTGATTATAAACAAAGAATTTTGCAGGAGTGAAATTCTCCTTTATCGAGCGTGGAGAAATCCACCGCATAAGATTGATTCTGCTTCCTGCCTTGTCATTTGTTCCAGATGCCCTTGCCCCTCCAAAAGGCTGTCTGCCAACAACAGCAGCGGTGGGCTTGTTGTTTATGTAGAAATTGCCAGCTGCATGCCTCAGTATGTCTGTGGCTAGGACTATTGCGTCTCGGTTCTTTGCGAAGATAGACCCAGTGAGGCCATAGGGCGAAGTCTTATCGCACAAGTGAAGGGTCTGTTTATATTCCTCATCAGGATAGACATAGATGGTCAAGACTGGCCCAAAGATTTCCTCTCGCATAAGTTTATCCTTGGGGTCAGTTGTAACAACAACAGTAGGGTCAATGAAATACCCCACCTCATCGTCATATTCCCCTCCAGCGATGATTTCGTTACTCTCGGATTCTCGTGCATACTCAATGTAGCTCACGATGTTGTCAAATGCATCTTGATCAATCACAGCGTTCATGAAGTTTCTGAAATTCTCAGGATTTCCGACCTGGACGAGCTCAAGGTCCTCAAGTAATTTCTTCTTTGTTTGTGGCCAGAGAGAATTTGGAATGTATGCTCGAGATGCTGCTGAGCATTTTTGTCCTTGATATTGGAATGCTCCCCGAATTAGCGCTGTTACCACTGCAGCAGCATCGGCACTTGAATGGGCAAAAACGAAGTCTTTTCCGCCAGTTTCACCAACAAGACGCGGAAAGGTCTTGTACTGGTCTATTCTTTCCCCAATTTGTTTCCACATGAATCTGAAGGTGCTGGTGCTACCCGTAAAATGAATACCTGCCAAATCGGGGTGTTTCAGTATCGGATCCCCTACTTGTGAACCTGGACCGGGCACGAAATTGATTACACCCGGGGGTAGTCCTGCTTCCATAAGAACTTTCATGACATGATAGCTTGTGTAGACCGCTGATGAGGCAGGTTTCCAGATAACTACATTGCCCATCAACGCAGGGGCTGTAGGAAGGTTGCCCATGATGCTCAAGAAATTGAACGGCGTTACTGCAAAAACAAAACCTTCTAGGGGTCGGTATTCCATCCGATTCCATTCTTGTGGTCCTGAAGTAACCTGCGTTCTATAGATGTCCTGCATAAAATATGCGTTAAACCTAAGAAAATCTGGGAGCTCATTTGCACCATCGATTTCCGCTTGATAAATGGTTTTGCTGAGCCCAAGCATAGCTGCTGCATTTACCGTAGACCTGTATGGTCCTGCTAGCAGATCCGCCGCTTTCAAGAATATGGCTGCTCTGTCATACCATGGGGTTTCACCCCAAGATTCTCTGGCATCAAGGGCGGCATCGATAGCCTGATGAACTTCCTTCTCGCCTGCATTATGAAATTCTCCGAGAACATGATTATGCTTGTGAGGCATGACTGCCTTCTTGACATCTCCAGTACGTACTTCTTCCCCTCCAATAATGAGCGGAATCTCAATCTTTTCGGAACGCATTTCTTTCAGTTTAGCCTTTAGTTCAGCTCGTTCTTTGCTTTCTGGTAGATAGCTTAGTGTAGGCTCGTTTTCAGGACGCGGAATCTCGAATTTTGTACCGACCATGATTTATGCCACCTTCTTATGGTTAATGACCTTTAACTATTGTTAATGCTATCTTAGAAATTAATAAACTTTCAGTTTTTGAAACACAAACCAGTATCCTTTGCAAATCCTAGCTCTATTTTGGAAAAGCAACTACAACCGATTCGGTTAGTGGGATGACTCTGAGATATGGGTTGCTCTCGTGATCTACCCTATCAATTATCGTTCCGCCAAATGATTTCGCCATTGAAATCGAAAATCTGTGGGGTACGAAAACAAGTAGTTCCTCAGGCAAATGTCTGAGAGCTATTTCAAGCTGATGCTGGTTTGTTGAGGTTCCAACTTCAAGCGTGACACGACCGTAGGCGGAAGGTATTTCTGAGACTAGCATTGGTTCTCTAGAATCATACCAGCGGTCAGTGATAGACGGAAAGACCAGTAGATTCCCATCCTGCTCAGAAAGCAACATAGTTTGTACAAGAAGAATCAAATCCGCTGCTGCACAGATACTCCCATCCGGGGAAAGTGGATATTCGGTTCCTTCCTTGGTAATTGTGTTTGGAACCTGGTGAAATGAGTTCGTCTCTGAGACAACTCTGTCCAAGATTTTCATTACTGTTGCACTTCTTTTTCGGTATGCATAGTATGATGCAATTCTTAGCAAATGATTGCCAAGTGCTCCTTCAGACTTGTGCTGGCATCTCTCCAGATTCAGGATTTTTTGAAGTTGAGAATTCATGATATTGTCTATTGCATCTAAATCGAAACAGTCCGGTTTCACGAGTGCGATATCAGCAGCAGCTTTCGTTATCCAGTATAGGTCAATTTCAGAATGGTTGTTTTCACTCTCTTGTTCTTTCTTCAGGAGTGCCAGGTTCTCTGCAAGGTAATTCTGTAGACGCGTTGCGTGATCTTGGATTTCTTGGGCTTTCTCTCCATTTTTGGTATACTTTGCTATCTCATGAAGCACAGCCCAGCCCCAAAATGCTTTGTGAATCTCCTCAAACGAAGCAGCTTTAGTCTGCGGCTTTTCTTCTGCATGGGCATCTTCCGATATCCCGTCTTGGCGAACATCTAATGGACTTGGAATTTCTTCTCTTGTCAGTATCCTGTAGACCTGACTGGTTAGTTCTCGGAGACTATCTTCTGGAATGGACGGTTGTTGATAGACTGCAACTTTGAGGATTGACCAGATAAGTGAAGCATCAAGTGTGTCCGTTTCTCTGATGGTGGAAATAGTTGACTTTGTGACATCTCTTACGATTTCGTCAATTGAAGTTCCAGGATTCATTCGTGCAAAAGCAAGCATTGCTCTGGCTTTTTCACTATCCATTAGAACCGAAGATTTTGGCTTTTCGCTGGAGAGAAGTGTAGAATAGATCTGTATGGCAATCCTTGCTTTTGCTTCGCCAAGTGCAAGGTTGAGATTGTCGTCAGGGACCTCATCGACACTTGTAGATGAATGAAACTCAAACCATCGTCTTACTGTATCTTTTCTAATGGTTTCGTCCAACACGAACTGTGAAGTCTGAGCATCTGAGTTATTCCTCAATGGAGATGCGAAGTAAAAAATCCTTTTTCCAGCCGGCTCCAGTTCTATATCATACCGTAGAAGTGCTGTAGCCAACCCGGATTCAGCTGAGATTGTGTCATCTATTCTGTTTTCTTTGTTTCGGAGATATTTGTCTATTTCGTAACTATCAGCCGTGGTGAGCATAACAGATGTGGGTGGTTCATTATACACTAATGCTGCCATGTTGTTTACGAAGAGGATGTTGTTGGATTCGTCCAATCTAATGTGTTCAATGGGGTCTATGCCCTTCGATGTAATGGGTGCAAGATGTACATAGAAGGTGAATTCAGTTTCTTCAAGTGAATGGTTTTGAAGCTGGATCTCGTTGTAGATAGCTTCCTCATTATAGGAGTGATACACCAAACGTTGGTAGTCTACCGCCTCATATCTTTCCTCAAAATGATAGACTTGATCGGAAGTGGAAAGCAGCTCAAGCATCGGTCTTTCACTATTACCGAGAACCAGATCTCCCCGTTTTTTTGGAACCAGTACATTCATTGAGCCAGCTCCCGACAGGGTTGAAACTAGTCCGAGGGCATCACAAACGCCATAATGCTTTCCTCCCGGGCTCCCAATGACTGATCTATCTATCTCAAAAAGCCGCTTTTCATTATCGTATGTAGCTGATTCGAAAAACCTCCATTCGGGAAGTGTCCACATTTCGGCCTCATCGAGGATTTTGGTGTTGAGCAATTGCCGTAGTGTCTCTGGTTCTATGTTTTCCCTTGGTTCCCGGATGTCAATTTCGTGCTTGTTGGCTACGCGAAACAGGCGTTCGGTTACCTCGCAATCTTCATTAATCACACACTATACCTCCGATCCTCGTCTGAGGTAAACTTGGCCGTACAACATTCTATCTCTCTTGTGGAGTACTTATGTTTACTTACTGTAAACACCATCTCATTTTTCTTGCAGCGCCTACATAGCAGCGTATAAAACCTTAATAGTCTCTGCCAAGGCCACCTATCAGTAAGAAGCGATAAGACTTTGATAGAACAATCCCAACTAGCATATTGAGGGGCTCATGAATGGCTGAAGTTGTCACAAAACCTTCTAGGCGTATAACAAATATGGTAGCCAAAGAACTTCGGCTGATTGTGAAAGACAAAGTTGCGTTGTTCTTAATTTTTCTCTTGCCAGCCGCTCTTATTGGAACATTATACTTTGTAACTGCAGAGAGTGGTATGGGTGGCATGCAGATGGGTGGAGACGATTCTGGTGACTCAGATGATGCCATGAATGAGACAGCTGATTCCGATGTCACCCTAGGAATCATTGATTTGGACACCACTCGCACCTACGAAGGTGAAGACCTCTCAGAGAATTTCACTGCATATTTACGCAATTTCACTGGAACATTAATCGAGTATAATGACTCAGATGCTGCTTTCGAGGATTTGTATCAAAAGGAGATTATAGGTTATGTTGTGATTCCAGATGGATTCGAAGCGAACCTAACGATTAATGAGCCAACATTTGTAGAAGTTCATACAGACGCAACCGAACTAATTGACCAGTCAACTGTTCAGGGCATTGTTCAGGGAGCCATAATTTCATTCCGCGCATCTCATATGTGGATTCGCTCGGAGGTCTTTCCGTCTATGACTATCGAGTTCACTCCTGACGGTGGCTATGTTGAGAGCCAGTTTGGTGGTTTTATCGTAATCTTTTCGAGCTATCTTGGGATAGCAATGACCTCTGCACAGTCTATTGTTGGCGATATCCCCCTCCGACGGATGCTACTCACGCCCACTAACAGGCTTGAGGTAATACTGGCGAAAGTAGCAGGTTATCTTGTTATTGGTTTCTTCCAGTCACTATTACTCATTACATTGTGGATTGTGGTCTTCGGACTGAATCTCAACACAGGTTTCTTGTCATTAGTGCTAATTATGAGTCTCATATCGCTTACAGGCTCAGCTACTGGTATTCTCATATCTGCTGTGGCGTCTTCACGTCTCCAAGCCAACCAAATGTTTCTCTTTGTTCTTTTTGGAACTCTCATTCTTGCTGGCTTTTTCATTGACGTTGGTGTTCTGGATGAAATCTTGCCCATGAATCAGGGTTTGGACTTGCTTATAAGCACAGCATTCAAAGGATTGAGTATATTCGAGGTGTGGCTCCCGATTCTTAAGCTACTTGGCTTTTCGGTGCTAGCCATTTTGGCAGCAACTGTAATTTTCTCTAAGAAGCCAACTCTCGGTTAGGTGGTAGACATGACAAGCAATACAATACAAGACACAGAGGCGAGCGAAAAACCATCATTCGTTGAGGAGGCTTTCTTCTCCGGAGCCAGAATGAACGAAGTACTGGATTGGTGTCTTGCACGTAAAGACCGGGAGCTTCATTGTGATGTCCAAGGGAAACTCACTTCCACGGACGAGAACGTACGGGTGCGTGGCAGAATCCTCGATATCAAGAAGGGGGTTATCACCCGCCGTTTGGCTGTTCTTGTGGAGGAAGATTTGAGTCGAGAAAGCCATGGAGATATCGACAAGGTGGTGACTATTGGTGGGCAAGGATCTTCACAAGAAGATATTGCAGCAACACAACTCACCCTTCAGAATTATTTGAAGCGTGACCTGTACGATGATTTCTTTTACGAAGGTAGCGAGCTTCAACAGGCAGTTAAGGATTTGGAGAAAATACTGGGTAGTCAAGATGTGACATGTACTGTCTGGGGCAAAAGGGTTTCAGATAAGTTGCCTATCATGATTCGGGGTAGCTTGGTGGGGGCCTCAACACAGCCAGCTCCAATTCTACCTGAAGGATTCCTTGAAGTTCGAGTTGCGCCAGAAACCTCGGTTGGTGACCCACAAATATTCCTTGTAACCCAGCCGCAATTCCTAATTGGTCCCCGTTCAGATCCGGATCTCACTATTCTGGCTGATAAGATCTATGTCCAGCCATTTGCTTGGAAACAGGCCCCTGCCTACAGAAATGTCCTTGAAGCAAGGAATCTCACAGTTACAGTCAAGAGCGGCAAGAAAATAATTGAGAATGTCACATTTTCAATGAACGAAGGTGAGATGCTTGCCATTATTGGCGAGTCAGGCGCTGGCAAGTCTACCTGTATCAAAGCTCTCATCGGAGACATTCCCAGTACCGGTGTAGCTCGGATTGCTGGGATAGATTCACGACAAACACGAAAGGTTCGGCATTTCTTCGGCTACTGCCCACAGGACCTCAGCTATATGTACGAAACATTCACTCCGCTTGAAAATATCATTGCGTTTGGCAAGCAGTATGATATTCCCGAATGGCAACTAATCAAAAGAGGAAAAACTCTGCTCAAAGACTTCGGCATTCTAGAGAAAGGGAACGAACCAGTTGGAGAACTTAGTGGTGGTCAACAACGAAGAGTTTCGATAGCCATAGCCCTTGTACACCGGCCCAAGGTCCTGCTAATGGATGAACCAACGAGTGGGTTGGATCCGGATAATCGCAATGATCTATGGCATTTTCTCGATTATGTAAATCAAGAATACGGTACATCCATTGTTGTTGTCACACATTATCCTTCGGAAGGTGAGTTTTGCGACAAGGTTGCAGTCTTCATGCGAGGCAAGAGCTTGGTTGCATTTGGTAGTCCCGCCAAACTAAAACAATCTATGCCCTCACGAGGTTTCTCAGTGGGTGTGGTTTTGGAAGATGTAGATCCACGAGCTCGGCCTACATTGGAGGATGTAGAAGGGGTCAGTTTCGTTCTCCAAAGAGGAGAATTGCTCAAAGCCTTCACCGATGAACCATTGCAAGTGGTTGCTGAACGGTGCGTCAAGGCATTGGAAGAGACTGATATTCCAGTGAAAATCGTAAAGACCAAGTCTGTCGCGGATATGGTGGATTACTACATCGCTATAACACGAGGTTTGATTGCAGGCACTATTGAGAAGTGATGAGATGGTTCGAGCTAGGAATAGAACTTCGACTATGTCAAGACGCATAGCCATTTGCATACTTGTTTTCATGCTCTTTTCTGCATTTAGCGGTACCACCGCATTTCCAACCAGAAACAGAGATTCGACCAATCAACCGACGAAGATTCAGGGCAAGCTCGTAAATAAGACGGAAAGTAATGAGCAATTGGATGTCCTTGTACAATATGACACAGATGCGAGCAGGCATAAGGCTGCCCAAGCAATCAAGGCTGTTGATTCTCATGCAGAGATTGTAGAAGCTTTTGAGGATTTGGGACTTCTCCGTGTGAAGTTGGTTGGAAGTTCTCTGCGGCATTTATCCCGTAGCAACCTCATAACCAAAATTTGGTCGAACGAACCTCAGAATCTTACAGCTAGATTTGATTTTTCCAGTATGCCTTCTAGTTCTGAATACAGCTCTCCTGTCAACCTGACTGGAGCTCATGAATTGTGGGAGGAAGGCTACAATGGGAGCGGTGTCGTTATTGCAGTTTTGGATACGGGTGTCAATTTTCTTCATCCCGACCTTGATGATTTCGATGATAATGATACAACACAAGACAGCAAAGTCACGGCGTATGCATCCTTCGTTGAAGGAGATTCATTACCTATTGATTTGATTGGGCACGGAACGTATGCAGCTTCTGTCTGTGCTGGTACTGGTAATGCTTCAGATGGGCTGTATGCGGGTATTGCTCCTGGCGCAACCATGATTTCAGCCAAAGTGACTTTGGGCGGCCTTTTGGCATCCCCGAGCTGGATCGTTTCAGGGATTGAATGGGCAGTCAGCAGAGGGGCAGATATCATTCTCATGCCCTTCAACACTTTTGGCTCTCCGGGCGATGCGGTTGATTTGGCCCTGCAAGAAGCTGCTGAGATGGGCCTTCTTGTTGTTGCCGCTGCAGGGGATGATGGTCCCGACTATCTTACGGTGATGTCACCCGGTGGCTCCCAGGTTGCGCTCACGGTGGGAGCATACGATACAGAGAACCAGGAAGTACCCACCTTTTCCGGTCGTGGTCCATCCTTTGGTTTGTTTGCTAAACCAGACTTGGTGGCTCCAGGTACTGGCATAGTTGGCGCAAGGGCTGATGCTGCAGCTAGTGCTGCAGGATTTGGGTCACTTGATACTGCTGAGTTGGGTGGAGTCTCTTCTTTACTTGGAGGGGATTTTGGAGAAGAGGTTGATGAAAACTACATTCGAGCTGATTCTACAGCAGCTTCGGCATCTATCGTAGCAGGAGCAGCTGCAATTTTACTCCAAGCATTTGACCGTGCCACCCCCATAGCTATGGCCAATGTTCTCAGAGACACGGCAACCGAGTTAGAGTATGGTGTAAATGACGCTGGTGCTGGTCTACTCAATCTTCCGGCAGCTTATGAT
Organism: Candidatus Lokiarchaeota archaeon; assembly: GCA_014730275.1. Lineage (NCBI taxonomy): Archaea > Promethearchaeati > Promethearchaeota > Promethearchaeota archaeon. The sequence goes on from WJIL01000143.1 coordinate 43,270, forward strand.
TACTTGAGTACCAAAGAGCAACCCGGCCAGGCAGAGAATCGTACAACTGGTTTGCCATTACTAGCCACAGGCCTACTTTCAGCATCGGCTCAAGATGCATCAACTACTTTGCTAATGAGTAGTTTCGGAACTTCTGTTGTTGCAATCGATAGCCGTGGCGAGTCCCAGTCAAGTATTCATCAGCTCATGGGTATGTTATGGTTGAGATGGAATGATAACGATCCAATGCGTCTGATGGAATTCAAAGTGAAACGGGAGATGCATCAAGTCGCCACAGAATCAGATCAGAGTAATTACAACAGGTGGATAGGCATCCTCTCATACAATGATACAGTGTATGTCGCATTAATGGTAGAGGCCTACAATTTTACGTTACAAACTACAGAACCAATAGTTGGGTTCAGGTTCACTCCACACGTTCTCAATCTGGGTCCGGAACCCCTTGAGAATGTCAGTCTCTTCATGTCCTACTCTCTAGATTTGTTTTCTGATGGACGTGATGACCATGGTAAGTATGATTTGCTTCGGGATGAGATTTTCGCCTATGCAATCTCAGAAGATCACAGGGACTACTACTTCGGACTGAATGCAAGCAGGGAGCTCTCAGCATTCGAAGTAGGCAATTCCTCAGATATAGACTCGCATGTTTCCAACGACAATCTAACTGGTTCTACTCAATTCGATGGTTCAGTCGGTCTTGGAATGAAATGGGATTTCGGCCATCTATCCTATAATGATCCGAAAAACGTCACAATAGCAATGGGATTCGCAGAGAATCGTACTTTTTTGGATGAATCCATCGATAGGATGTGGACTGAGGAACCACCCGCGTTGCAATCTGGCCAAGGTGACTTGATTGTTGTAGAAGCCACAATTCCAAGGACCACTCAAGCGGGCATGATCTATGAATCAAGTGCGGTTGTCATGAATATTGGATTTGAACCCTCTCAGATGGTGGCTGCGATGGTCATTCTGGAAGGTGGAAATGAAACCGGCACAGTCTTCAGCAAGTATTTCAGTTATAGCGAGGTGGACCCATTTACTGCAAAAACCCTTTCCACGGAGTGGAATCCGGAGAAAGAGGGGATGAGATCTGCGGCATGGGTAGTCTCAGTTGGTTTGGAGTACGCACTTGCGTTGGTGACAAACCCCTCTGGCCAAATCTCAAGTACTGCTGTGAGTCTTCTCGATGACTTCTTGATTCGAGATGTATTTGTTGAAACTCCTATTCAGTCTACTTCAGTCTTCCCGAAACACCTTCCCTCTTCACCTTTCAATATTCGATTCCCCTCTGACTTCAGTTTATGTACCGTGTCTTTGACTAGTACTGTTCCTCTTGGCAATGTTACTGTTACAGGCTTTGGAAATGCCAGCGATTGGGGTGATCCAAGCTTACCCGAAAGCGAGAATGTAGAGGGATACTACAATTTCTCCCTCTTTTCTCTTGCTCCACCCATAATGATGGATGGCTATCACAGATGTGACTATGTTGTTAAAGCAGAAACCGGCTGGTCGCAAAATACCACGCTTGAAACCGTAATCCAATATCCAAAGGCTATGATGCTCTATGATACCTCTCACGGCGGTGGATTCTCTTTGGGAGGTGGACTGGAAGGTGGACTGGGAGGCGCAAGCGATACCGACATGGGAAATGGTATGAGCTTCCCACTCGCTCAAGAATCCAATGAAACTGAAGATGATGGCGAGGCTATCAGCATTGGAGGCTTGGACGATTTCGGTGCTATTGATGAACTAATGGCACAATTTCGGATGACCACTTTTTCGGGTTTGTCTAAGATGGATGAGAAGATGGCCAAGCAGGGTCTTGACCTAGTTGAAACCCCAGGAATGGAGCTCGACGCTAATCTACTAACCCAGTTTGCTGCTGTCATAATTGCTGCGCCCTCAGAAGGCTTCAACTCTACTGAGATTTCCATTCTACGGAATTTCACTGGTGATGGAGGGAAGCTGATTATCCTTGGAGATCATGAGGACCGCAATAATATCACAGGTCTCAATTCATTACTTGAACCATATGGATATTCTCTCACTGGGAAGCATACGCAGGAAAACACTACTGAGATTGTTCGTAGCTCCCCATTATCCCCGAATATTGAAAGCATATACCTAGAAGAAGGGGCCTTTATTGAAAACAACCATTCAATGGCTGCAGCTACCGTCGGCGGCCGTCCTGTTGTTCTCCTTGACAGCTCCTCTCCAGAACTTGTACTCTTTGGTTCCTCGCGCCTTTTCATGAATAAGAACCTAGAAAAAAATAACAACTCTATCCTCTTGGATAATCTGAACGAGTACCTATTGAAGGATACACTGAATGGTGTAGCAACCCTATCTGAGAATCAGACCTCGTATCCAACAGGAAAGAGCGTTTATCTGAATCTCTACATAACTGACCATCAAGGACGCCCTGTAAATGATTTGACCGTGGCTGTAGCATTCGAATTACCCAACGGTTCTTTGGCATATTTCATCGCAGGCTTTGTTGGTGATGGCCTTTATTCTTCACAGTTTACACCCAATTATTGGCGGTCTGACGGACGCATAAACGCGATTTTCATCATCCTTGGCGAGGAATATGCAACCACCTATGCGAGTGTCAGTTTCACGCTGTACGAGGAGAGTGTTACTCCGCCAGTTCCTGACGGAGAAGGTCTTTTGACAATGCCACAATTTGCTCTGCTTGTATCCACTGGTACATTTGGTGTTGTGGGCATTTTCCTAGCGGCCAACAGGATGCGACGGAGAAGGCGGATGCGAATCCCTGAAGTTGATCCTGAATTAACTCGTCGCATTGATACAGCGCTGAATACACTGTTGGCAGTCTTCAGACAAATGGAAGAAATAATCCAACGTGAAGATCTTGACCGCATAGAAAAAATTGAATCATTACGGGGTCTAAAGGACAGTCTCGAAGAAGCAGAAGAGCTGTTCGAAGAAGTTAATGACATGGTTGGAGGTGTGTGACGATGCCAGACCATGAAAAAGAAATTATTGTGGATGACTTGAAAGTTGCGTTTGGTGATTTCTACGCACTCAAAGGAGTCTCGTTCTATGCTAACAAAGGTGAATTCCTTGGAATTATTGGTGCTTCGGGAGCAGGAAAAACAACTGTCTTACGGGTGCTAACCGGACAGCTGGAGCCAACGAGTGGTAAGGCTTTTGTCGGAGGATATGATGTTACTGAACGGATTGAGCTCATAAGCCTCCTAGTGGGATATGTGCCACAGATTGAGCACCTATCACTCTATTATGATTTCACCCCTTTGGAAAACGCGCAATTCTTTGGTCGATGCTTCGGGATGAAACCAGCTGAAATTGAAGAAAAGGCTCGAAAGATACTACGCATCCTGGGCTTTGACGAAGAGCTCATAACAAAACGGGTGAAGCGTCTATCTGGAGGAGAACGCAAGCGGGTTTCTATTTGTCTTGGTATGATTCATGAACCGCCACTATTGCTCCTAGACGAACCCACAACAGGTCTGGATGCCCATCTGCGTCATGAAACACTCAATTATCTCAAGGAACTAAACTTCGAACTTGATACCACAATGGCCATTATTAGTCACGACCTTGAAATTGTTGATTATTGTACACGAGTTTGCCTTCTGGAGGATGGTTATGTTAGCCGGTTCGGCACTCCAGAAGACCTCATTTCAAGTCTCCCTGGTGAGGGAGAAAGCCTTCAAGTTGTTTTTCCTTCGATGTCGTCTGCAATCAGAGACCGAGTACGTTCTATTGAGGGAGTTGAGTACATTGCCCGAACCGGTCGTAACACACTCAAGCTCTTCATAGATGAGCCGAAGGATAACATGCTAGAGGTAATTCATAGCCTCAACGAGCTTGATGTGCCGTTTGAAGAAGTATCTGTAGTTGAAGCAGATTTCTTCGATTTCTTTAATGTAAAGCCTTGGAAAGAAGCCGAGGCAGGAGGAAGTGCTTGATGCGATCAAAATACCTTGTTGGAGCAGTCGTTGTTGTTGCTGTAGTGTTGTTTCTTTCAGTTCCAATTGATGATGAACTCGTGCCAATGACTGAAACTCCAGCGCAGTATGAATCGAGTGTTCCCGCCGACTTGCGGCCATTTGAGACGGCTCTGGTTTGGTCAAATACAACGGATGGTTCTATTATCGACCTTGCAATGGGTAACTTCGATGCTGATGCCTATGATGAAGTTGCGGTTCTTACTGAGGACCAGCTGTACCTTTACCAAGAGGATGGAACTGAGGATTGGGTTCTCAATCTCAGCTCGACTTCATATTCACTAGCCACACTACAAGTGGATGCTCAAACTGCTCAGGAGATCGTTGTTGGGACCAGCAATGGATTCTTTGTGGTGGGCGGAAACAAGACTCTGCTAAGAAACGTCACTCTTCCTGATGATACACGAGCGGTTCTGGGTGCTGACCTGAATGGCGACAGCATCGATTCCGTTATTGCAGGTTGCGACGATGGGTTAGTGTGCTCCTACGATATCAATGGAACACAGCTTTGGAACTACACAAGCACTGGTTCAGTGCGATTACTGACAACTGGGGATATTGAAATCGATGGCCGAGAAGAGCTTTTGGGCGCAACACTATCCAATCGTCTTTTCCTGTTACAGGATAATGGATCCCTTCTGTTTTCAAAAAGCACAACTCAGGAAATCAACACCATCCAACTCGCAGATTTGGCAGGAAATAGCAGCCTTGAAGTGATATATGGTGGTAGCGCTGGGAAACTACAGGCCTACTGGAACAACGGAACTGCACTGGTAAGCAGGACCTTTGATGATTCGATAGAAGCACTGTTCGCTGGTGATGTGAATAATGATGCAGCAATCGAGGTCACCATTGGAACAATTGGTAGCGAGCTGTATACACTCAACACGACTTTCGGTACGCTGTGGAACAAGACCCTGAGCACTTCTGTTGTTTCACTACGATACTCGAATATTGATGGTACCACAACGGATGAAATTGCTGTGGGAGTAGATGGTGGTTCGGTTATCATCTACAATGCTACGGGATATGAAATCTCGACAACCGATGTGACCGCCTTCTCTGGTATTCTCGATACTGGGGATTTGGACAACGATTCTAAATTCGAATTCGCGGTAGGATTAGACAACGGTCAGGTCAGTGTGTATGGCATTGATACCGACCGTGATGATTTGCCAGATGCGCGGGAGACTCTTATCGAAAACACCGATCCGGCTGATTCTGATTCTGACAATGACAAATTGACTGACGGTGAAGAGGTACTAGAATACAACACCGATCCGAACGATAGCGACTCGGACTCGGATGGACTCACAGATTTCCAGGAAGTGCGCACCTACGAAACGGATCCAAATGACCAAGACTCAGACGGAGATCTGCTCAATGACTGGCAAGAAGTCTATCTTGACACGAATCCAAATCAAGCCGATACGGATACTGACGGGCTTGATGACTATGAAGAAAACAACATAACGGAGACGGACCCAACGCGGTCAGACTCAGATGGCGATGGAACCAACGACGCTCAAGACGATAACGATGGCGACGGCCTTTCAAACATTCAAGAAGTCCGTCAGACGGAAACTGACCCGAATGAGGTCGACAGCGACGATGATGGCACATCCGATTACTACGATGATGAAGACGAAGACGGCCTGACGAACTGGAAGGAGTTGCAGGTGGGGTCGGATCCTCTAGATGAGGATAGCGATGACGATGGGCTTCTAGACGGTCCCGAGGTCAAAACATGGAAAACTTCGCCTACTGATTCTGACACGGATGACGATCAGCTGACCGATTGGGAGGAGGTGACAATCGTAGGGTCGAATCCGCGAGAAGCAGACACAGACGGAGATGGGCTTGATGATTTTGAAGAGTACTCGGAATACGGTACAAATGCATCAGCAGCGGATACCGATTCAGACGGGCTGGATGATTTCGAGGAGATTAACACATACAACACAAATGCCACGAACCCCGACAGCGACGGGGACACTTTGACAGATGGAGCAGAAGTGAATACGTGGGGTTCAGATCCAAACAGCAATGATACGGATTTGGACGGTCTCAATGACTACGACGAATGGTATGTCTATGGAACCAATGCTACCCTTACTGATACAGATGATGATTCTTTGGATGATGGAGCCGAGGTTCTTACCTATGGCACCGATGCCACCTTGGAGGACACTGATGGCGACGGCCTTCTAGACCCGGATGAAATCGAGTACTGGAACGCAAGTGTCGCACTTGACGCCACGTTCTTTGATGGTGTTACGAGTGACTATGACTTCGACTATGATGGGGATGACCTATCGAATGGGGATGAAATCTATTTCACACGAACTGATCCAACTCTGGTTGACACAGATGGAGACGCAATAGACGACGATGTGGAAGATTCTGACTTGGACAATTTGAGCAATTACGATGAGCTCTACGTGTATGACACTCTGCCGCGCAATCCTGATAGTGACGGAGACGATGTTGAGGATGGCGACGAGGTACTGATTCTGGGAACAAACCCCAATGACAAAGACAGTGATGACGACTCCATCTCTGATTATGACGAAGACTTCGATGATGATGGCTTATCGAATGGTATCGAGCTTTATGTAACTGAAACCCTCACAAATGAGTCGGATACTGACGGGGACGATATTTCGGATTATAATGACGATGAGGACTCTGACAATCTTCCCAATTGGTTCGAGGTAGAGATGACGGAGACCGACCCGCTCTACAATGACTCTAATGATAACGGTGTTCTTGACTGGGAGGAGGACCCCGATACGGATAACCTCACGAATCTAGAAGAATTCAATGCCGAGACGGACCCCCTTTCCAGCGACAGTGATGGGGATGGACTCACGGATGGTGAAGAGGTTCTCCAGGTCTTGACGGATCCTAATGATTCAGACAGCGATGATGATGGCATTCTCGATGCTGATGATGACAAAGATCACGATGGCCTTACTAACGTGGAGGAGCTCCGTGATTACAACACCAACGCCACAAACAGGGACACGGATGGTGACATGCTGAGGGACGGCTTGGAAATCGAAGTCGGCTTGAATGCCACACTGGCAGATACTGATGGCGACGGTCTGGTCGATGGATTCAACGATACCAATTCTAATGGTGTATGGGATGCTGGAGAACTGGGTGAAGACCTCGATTTGGATGGTGTTGTGGACGAATATGAGACTGATCCTACGGTGGCAGATACTGACGGTGATGGGCTTGAAGATGGGCAGGAAGTATCTGTATACTACTCCGATCCCCTTGTTGTAGATTCTGATGAAGATGGAATCGAGGATGGCCCTGAAGTCAATGACTATGGAACCGATCCGACAAAAAACGATACTGACGGAGATTTGCTCTCAGATTTCGTCGAGATTAATATGACACTAACAGACCCGCTTGAACAGATGTACAATTCAACACACACTCATTATGAAATCGACAGCGATGGAGATGGATTAATCAACGGTGTTGAAGTTGACGATTATGAGACATCGCCCGGTGACGCAGATACTGATGATGATGGCCTTTTTGACGGGGAAGAAATCAACACGTATGGTACAGACCCACTCGAAAGTGATTCCGATGGAGATTCGCTTTCAGATTACGAAGAAATCTTTGAGCAGTCAACAGACCCGCTGGACGCTGACTCGGATGGAGATCGGCTATACGATGGATTCGAGGTTGACCAGCTTGGAACTGACCCTACCAAATACAGCACCTATGACAATGGCACCTCCGATTACGATTTAGACATGGATGGCGATGGTCTTAGTAACGGGCTTGAAATCTATGGTTACGGGACTAATGCCACAAATCCAGATACCGATGGCGATTCATTACTAGATGGTTTTGAGGTCAATATTGCTGGATCCAGCCCCACGGACATGGACACAGATGATGACGGAATCAGTGACTATGACGAGCACATGACGTATGGCACCAATCCTGCCCTTGAAGACTCGGATGCAGACAATTTATCGGATTATGATGAAATCTACGTTCATGAAACTTCGCCAACGCTTTGGGATACGGATGGCGACCAGCTTGCAGATGATGCCGAAATCAATGAACACGGAACGAATCCAAACCTTGCTGATTCGGATGCGGATGGCATAGGCGACAAGAAGGAACTTGACTTGGGAACTGACCCCAATTCGAATGATACTGACGCAGATGGGCTCAGCGATTGGGAGGAGTGGAAGCTTTACGATACCGATCCTACCACCGCCGATGGAGATGAAGATGGGCTGAACGACAAGGAAGAAATCGAAGAAGGAACAGATCCCGATAATGCTGATTCGGATTTCGATAGTCTTTCAGATGGTGAAGAAGTGAACACCTACGGAACGTCGCCGCTTGATGAAGACACAGACAATGATCGGTTGGCCGACAATGATGAAATCTTCAACAGCCACACAGATCCCACTTCTGCTGACAGCGACGGAGACGGCATTACTGATGATAATGATGATGCAGACGGAGACGGATTAAGCAACTATCTTGAGATTTACCTCTATGAAACCAACTGCACACTTATCGATACGGATAGTGATCGGCTTTCGGATTATTATGAAATAGAAATAAGCGAAACTGATCCGAAATCTGCAGACAGTGATCAAGACGGACTGGAAGACTGGGATGAGCTCTTCTACTACTCAAGCGACCCCAATTCGCTCGATACTGATGGTGACGGTTTAGACGATGCGGAGGAAGCTAGAACGTTCTATACACTGTTGAACAATACTGACACTGATTCAGATGGTCTCTCCGATTACGACGAGATCCGGGTATTCGAAACAGACGCCTTACAGCCAGATACGGATGGCGACGGGCTTGAAGATGGAGCTGAATTAAACATACACAACACTGACCCGCTATCGGAAGATTCGGACAGTGACAAATTGCTGGACTCTCTCGAGGTCGCCATCGGGACCGACCCGCTTGAGAAAGATAGCGACTTGGACGGTTTGACGGACTTCCAAGAAAACAATCTGACCCTTACTGACCCTCTCCTCTACAGCACAAAAGGGGACGGCACATCAGACTCTGAATGGGACATGGATGATGACAACCTCACGAATGAGCATGAAATAGAATTGACAGAAACGGACCCCCGCTTGAATGATACAGACGGTGACGGTACTCTTGATGGTGCGGATGATGAAGATAGAGACCTTCTCACCAATTATGAGGAATGCGTCCTAACGGAGACAGATCCACGCGACAAGGATAGCAATGACAACGGCTTATCAGACTACAATGATGATGAAGACGACGACGGTTTGAGCAATGGTGAGGAGTGTCAGATTTACGAGACTGATCCGCTCAAGGATGATACGGATGGTGATGGGCTTTCGGACTTTGAGGAGGTCGATGAGTACGCAACTGACCCTCTAAGCAGTGACTCAGATGAGGATGGCTTATCAGATTTTGATGAGGTGGAAGAATACGGATCGAATCCGCTGTCGAATGATACTGATAACGATTCATTGAGTGACTATGAAGAAGTGTTTCTAACCGACACCGACCCAACAACGAACACCACCCACGGTGATACGCTGGACGCCAATTATGATTCTGATGACGATGGGCTTACGAATATAGAAGAACTACGAACACACGGTACAACCGCATTGGACCCGGATACTGATGATGACGATTTACAGGATGGCCGTGAGATTGAGCTGGGAACGAATCCACTTGATGAAGATTCTGATTCAGACTTGCTTCTTGATGGTGCCGAGGTTGATCAATACGGAACGGATCCGCTGAATAATGATACTGACTCAGACCTCCTCTCGGACTCGCAAGAAATCGGCGTATTCGGTACGAACGCTACAAACCCCGATTCTGATGGAGATCGCCTAACTGACTACGAAGAAGCCATAGTCTACGAAACGAACCCTCTTGACGCAGATTCAGATGAAGATGGCGTTGAGGATTACGATGAGGTCATCACTTGGGAGATTAATCCTTATGATTCTGACAGCGATAACGATGGGCTGTCTGATTACTTTGAAATCATGAACACTGGCCTGCTCGGCTGTCACCCAGGAAACAATGATACAGATTCCGATGGGCTCGATGATGGCGAAGAGGTCAACACCTATGGAACTAGTCCAAGCAATGAAGACACGGATCAGGATGGCTTGACTGATTATGAAGAGGTTGTTGTCTTTGGTACAGATCCGCTGAGTCAAGATTCGGATGGAGATGGCCTCAAAGACCCGGATGATTTCCAGCCAAAAACTCACTGGGCAATCCCCGTGGCCATCAGTGTAGTCGTACTCGGGGTGGTTCTAATAGTCGCCAAACGGATCAGGCAAGAGATTGAGGTTGAAGAATACATAACCGAAGCCGAACCCAGCAGTCCCGGCCTTGAACCCGGTATGGATGTGTCTGTTGAGTACAAGATTCGGGAAGGTATGGTTGTATTCGGTGTGGTTGTGCGGAACGGATCGGAGATGACGATGCGTAATGCTCAGGTTGTGCTTGGCGTGCCTGAGCTAACCGAGACAATCAAGAGCAAACACATTGGGACTATCGCTCCTGGTGAGCTATCGGTTAATGAAATCGAATTCGAGCTTCAGCCTGGTGCCAAGGGAGAGCTTGTTGGCATGTTGGAATATGATACCGCAGAAGGGGAACACCGCGTGGTGAACCTTCGGCCTGTTGAAATCACAGCTTAGTCAAACTTGATAAGAAAAGTCTCCTTCTTTTTCACAGGGAGAGAACGTTGGAGACAAAGAAGCTCCTCGGGAACATTCAGCGTGTGCTGGATTCAGTAGGAGTTGACAAGCACATAGATACCGATCGTCTTCACCGTCCTGAGATTGGAGCTTCGCGATGGGAATATCTGAAAGAGCTAGAAGCGGACTTACGAAAAACGATTGATGCATTCAGTGATGATGAGCGTCTTCCAGATACACTCATGCGGCTTGCCAATCTGCATTTCCAAGATGGTAATCTAGCAAAGGCCATTATGCTGTACGATTTGGTTTTGGGTATTGAACCCCGTCGTCCTGAGGCTATCATGTATATGGGCATCGCATATCTCTATGCAGACAAACCGCGTGATGCAGTTGAGTGCTTTCGCGTCATCAATGACATGCAACCCAATGAAGCTGAAATCTTGGCATATTTGGCTTTGGCTGAGTTTCAGGCCGGTAAATTGTCTCGTGCGAAGAACCACCTGGACCGTTCTCTTGAGATTACCCCAGATTGTGACCGAGCATTATATGTCAAATCTCTCTATTTGGAAGAGCTTGGGAGAATAGAAGAGGCTACAGATGAACTCGAAAAGCTGCTCAAAATCAATCCCGCCTCATTTCCCGCTCTTCTCCAACTAGCGAGGATGAGAACTGAGCAGGGCGATGTTGAATCTGCTAAGAAACTTCTAGATCGTGCCCTGAATATGGATCCTGCTCATCCCATAGCCCTCTCAGCTTTAGGCGATATTTTCTATGAACTGGACCAATATGAGTCTGCGCTCTACTACTTCGACAAAGCACTAGGAATCAATCCTGACTTTTCCGAACTCTGGGTAAAAAAGGGGGATGCCCATATGGCTTTGAGAGCCACAGAACAGGCTCATAACGCATACGAGAAGGCGGTCAGCTTGGATCCGGAAAATGCGACTGCTTGGATGAAGAATGGTGAGCTATTGGCGCTTCAAGGAGATAGGTCTGCTGCACTGAAATGTTACGATACAGCTATTTCTTTGGAACCTGAAAACGCTGAATTTGCTCATCAGCGAGGTATGCTTCATATTGCTGCTGGAAAACTCGAAAGTGCACTAATCGATTTTGACCTTGCTCTCGCAGCAGAACCAAGCGATCCCACGCATATTTACCAACGGGCAATTGTATTGGAGCTTCTAGATAGGCCAGAAGAAGCAAAGCGGACTTGGGAAATCGCTCGGGACTTGTATGAAAGCATCGGAAATCCCAACAAAGCAGCTGAATGCTCAGCTCGTGCAAGAAGACTTGCTTAGCTGATTAGAGATTTTCCCGTTGATGCTGTCTATTTGAAGAATTGCTTCTCATATCCTTGAGATTATGCACCATGTTGATACTTGGTGCGACTACAAAGAAACATTCCACATTCTTGCTTTCTCCTGGGTTCAGACGAGCATCATCTTTGAGTGTAATCCATTGGACCTGCTCTCCTCCGTTTGACAATGAAAGTGCTCTATTTGATTTGTTGTTTGAAATGATTCCGAGAATCTGGTTAGTTTCCTGGTTATGGAAAGCACCCCACCCCTCTTCTGAGTCCGGGCGGAGGGCTGTTGAAACCGCTGTAGGCTTGTATGCGATTCTCTTTCCCTCAATAACGGTATGGATTTCACTTTGGGCTTTCTCACCTAATCTGGGCACACCACGAAATCCATAATGAATACTATTCCATTTCTTGCTTCTATTCTTAATGCGCATACAACTATTCACTATTGGCACACCTTGAAGAAGCAAATGACTGATAGTTACCTCAATGCCTTCAATTTCGGGACAATGCTCCAACAGAGTTCTCATTTCATATCCATACCAGGGACCCTTCTGGACTTTTTCAATCGTCCATTTCTCTTTTGGAACCGCGCTTTGCCAATCCCAGATACTCCAGCCTTGCAGTATAGGTGTCATACCGCTATAATGCTCGTCATCCCAGATGAAGGGATTAGCTTCGGGAAATGTATCGTAGAATACATTCTCCCCCTTTCGACCAAATCGAACAAGGCTGGCACAATAGCTTGGTGAGACTCCCAGCTCATAGTCTTTGGATTCTACAAGGTAAAGATTTGTTCCACTATGACTTTCTATTCCATAGTTGAGATTGGCTTGGCTATCATACACGATTGTTGTAAATGGAATTGTGACCATTCTATCTAGAAAACTGAGATCAATTCGTCCACCTTCACAGAAAGCTCCGCAATCAGTTTCACAGGAGATCTCGAGTTCCATGAGAAATGGTTGCTCGATACTGAAATCTCCAGTCTGAAAATCGATGGGTTCTTTCTTTGACGCTGTGATTCCTTCCGGAAGCCGAAGCACACCACTGGCCTCTATTGGCTCTCTGTGAATAATCTCCATCTGGATTCTGACTTGATTCACTCTCGATTTGTCCAAGAATAGAACGGATTGTACTGGTCCAAATGAATCCTCATTCACATTCAGAAATCCCACTTCTATATCTTCTCGAATTGGTGGTTTCTCATGAATGTCGATGCTTCTAGACCGAGTCTGTGACCAAACCTTCCTGACCTTCTGCCAACCACCTTGTCCAATCACAAGACTGACCAGTTGTTTTTCAACACTTACTCCAGGAGATAAATCATCCAGTTTGTATTCCAGGGTTGGCACCATTGGCCTTCTTGCGAGTTGAATGCTCTGTATATCTTCATGGCTCCAAACTGATCCAACTAGGGAGTTGCCATTGTCGACCTCCACAGACGCCCATTCCTCTTCATAGTATTCCGGCTTTTTGGGTATCTGTCCCCTGCCTGTCCATTCAGGGCTTACCAGCTGATAGAGCCCTTTGGTTAAGGGGACCGAGATTTTATCTCCGCGTTCGTTAGACCACCCTCCTATTCTAACACCCAGGTTGTCGTACTTTGAATTCCCCTTATTGTGGAGGTTCAATGATATCTGCAGCAAACCGTCTTGCGTAGCACAGTACTTTGCTTTGTAATGGATTCCAGGCCTTTCTTCTGAATCTTTACTTAGTATGATTCTAGCGCTTTGTTGATTATTCTCTAATTTAACTCCCAGCTCCTTTTGACTCCACTCACTACCAACATCTGGGAATGGATATCCAAGTTGAGGCAGGTAGAACCACCCGGTTATTCTATGTCCAGTGATTTTGTTCTCGATTTCTCTAATTTCCATTGGCGGGGTGGGATGAAGTCTCATTCGCCATGAATTCGTTTCCAAGATATAGCAGTTATCAAGTGCCTGATAGGCTATTGCCCCCGATGCATCGAGGACAGGTATGACGAGATCCTCTTTTCTCAGTATCTTGTATTCGTCTTCATCCTTCACCAAGATTTCGATGGATATCTTTGACTCCTTGTTTCTGATGTCCTCTTGTGCGATTACTTCTACTTCAAATGTAGCAATGTCGCCAGATTCGAAATCAAAGGTCTTCTTCTGAGCTTGTACCATAGCTTCCCCGTCTGGAGAAATTTGGACAATGCCTTCCAATGGTGTATCAGTACAATTCTCAAGGATGAGGGTTAGCTCTTTAGATTCTCCAGGTACAAGGCAAGGGTACCGTGGCCCAGTTGAAAGAGAAACAGGTTGAATAGGTATGATGCCGGAGTATAGAGTTATTCCCGCTCCATCAATTTCTAGATTGAACTCGCAATAGGTTTTTAGTTTCTCATCAGGGTTCTTGTCCCTGTCCAAGTGCCTTGCCATATCTTCAAGAATGAATGAGCCCGCTAAGTTGAATTCTTCACCTCGTTCTATCGCAGCACGATTCCGTTGTTGAGCTTCTATGGACAAAGGCCCGATTGCTTCTTTTTCAATTGACAAGTTCATAACTGATTTCGAGATATTCTTCACTTAGAGGGTAAATTCTGTTGCTCCAAATCCGATATAGCCTTCATGCCGTTCTGGTTTCAACATAGCTGAAATGGTTTTACCATCCAGTATGAGTGAGAAACCACATATGCCCTTAGCCTCCCTATCGATGACGACCTCGAGCTCATCGCCATTTTCTCCTGAAAATAGATATCGGTATATGCCAATTCCGTTCTCCTTGGTATCATTGGGGTCCTGGGTCAATTCTCGCTCCAAAGCATCGTACCAGTAATATCGTTTGAAGAAAGAATTGAACAGTTCACAGCTGATTATGCCGGGGATATAGTTCTCCATCAAAACCCTCGTTTTGGGAACCCAATTCCAGCCAACTTTCTTGTATAGGGGCATTGCTTTCAAGTTACCGCCCCAGGTGTGAAGATCCAGTCGCCTTTTCCCTTCTTCTGCAGCAGTCTCTGTAACCTCTAGGAGCAATGCTTTTCCAAATCCTTGACCTTGGAACGCTGGGTTGACTCCGAGCACACCTACATACGCCGATTCAGGGTCAAGTTCGCCTTCAGCTATGTCACAGTAACCAACGATTTCTTCACCCTCACATGCCACGCAAGCTCTTATTCTCTCTTGTTTCTCATGATGCTCCAAAACCCTATCTGCTGTAAATGGTGTACCATGGGTGAAACCTCCCGGCCAGCTATCAGCATCATCGAAGGAGTTGAAGCATTTGGCAAGGGCAGCAGCATCAGCCTTGCTGCTCTCAAAGTCTCTCACCTTTTTCTTGGTATATTTGTCTCTCATGGGCAGGACTCCTAGAAGAAACTGCTAAATTCGTCGCTTTGGATTGACTAAAGAGGTTTGTGACCCGCGCCATAGCTGAGAGACACCGGGACTCTGACTAAGAACCGAGAACGTTTCTTAACTCAGAAAGACTTTGGGTGTTGATAATCTGATTTTTCTCTAACCATCCTCTCCTCGCGTTTGATAACCCCAACTCCAAGTATCTGAGATGATCAATGCTATGAGCGTCGCTCCCAAGTGAGAATTGAACATCATATTTCCGCGCTTTGAGTATGTCACTATCGCGCAAATCCAATCGAGAAGGGAAGCAGTTTACCTCAAGCTTAGTACCATGTTTTTCAGCCCCCTCGAAAATCCTAGTTAGGTCAATCGCATAAGGATCTCTTTCTTGAACAAGGCGTCCAGTCGGATGCCCTAGGATGTCGACGTGTTCATGCTTCATTGCAGAAAGCACCCTTTCAGTCATTGTATCCTCGTCCTGTTTGAATGAAGAATGCACCGCAGCAACTGTGATATCAAGATCGTTTAGTGTGTCATTTTCCAAATCCAAGCTCCCATCTGGTAGAATATCCACTTCTGCCCCTGACAGGACTTCTATATCGTCAAATCGTTCATTTACCTCTGTGATTTCTTCTTCCCTTTCTTGAAACTCCTCATCCGTCAGACCTTGTGCAATAGGTAGGCTTTGTGTATGGTCACAAATGGCGATATATTCGTGTCCTATTTCTCGCGCCTTCTGAACCATTTCCTCTATGGAGTGGGAACCTTCACTCCAATTGCTATGCACATGTAAATCTCCTCTGATATCCTCCCAATCCACCAGATTCGGCAGATTGTTTTGAGCTGCTGCTTCGATTTCTCCTCTATTTGTTCTAAGCTCCGGCGGGATATACTGGAGATTCAGCTTATCGTAGATGTCCTCTTCAGTAGCCTGAGCTATTACTTCACCTGTATCACGTTCTTCAAGACCATACTCGCTCAGTTTCCAGTTGTGTTCTATCGCCCTCTTCCGCAGTTCCACATTATGTTCCTTGGATCCGGTGAAATACATCAATGCTGCACCGAAGTTCTTCTCGTCGATTACAAGAAGATCAACTTGCAGTCCATTTCCAAGAACGATGGTGCTTTTCCTGTCCCCTTTTGATAAAATTCTATCAACCTCTCCCATTTGAACAAAACTGTCCATTACTTCGTCAGGGTCTTCGGATATGACTAAAATATCTGCATCACCAATAGTGCCTTTTCTCCTTCTAATCGATCCTGCAAGCTCGATTCGTTTCACTACATCTAACTTGCCCAGTTCGTCAACGATTTTCTGTGCAGTTGGGAGCATATATCCCAAGAGGAAGCGTTCTCGGTGGCTTCTGTACATTTGAACGTTTTCTAAGATGTTCTCTTCTGTCTTTTTTCCAAAACCCTCAAGCTCTCTGATTTTTCCTTCTTCAGCCGCTCTCTGTAGGTCATCTATGTTGCATATTTCTAGCTCTCTGTGAAGCTTCACTGCTGTCTTAGGTCCTATGCCTTCGATATCCATTAATTTGCGGAGCTTCCCTGGCATTTCTTGTCGCAGGTTCTCTAGATACTCCAGATGCCCAGTTTCAAGGTATTCCGCTATTTTTGATGCAATACTTTCCCCGACTCCTGGAATATCCTTTAGTTCTCCTCGTTCAGCCACTTGCTCAATATCTTCCGATAGCGTTTCAACCGCACCTGCTGCCCTCCGATAAGCACGTGGTTTCCAATCCACTCCCTTGATTTCCAAATAATCAGCTATTTCATACAACAGGTCTGCGACTTCTGGATTTTTCATATCTACACCTCAATCTGCTTCTTGTAACTGTGCTATAGGCGACCCTGTTCTCACTTGTTTGACATTCTACTACTATACTACATTAACTATCGTTAGAACATGAATAAGGTTTTTGACGTGAAACGAAGAGGCTTTGGAGAGTCTTATTGCTAAAAAAATTGAATGAAACAGAATAGAACTTTTTACCCTCATTTCCAAGTCCCATATTCGCTTTCTCTATTCAAAACGGATGCTAGGTCCACCTTTTTCACATTTTCGTATTATTTGTGACTACTCTCCAATGCACGCATGTAGAACTTATTCCCTTCAAACTCTGTTTCAACAAGTTTCTCTTCATTTATCAATCTATGAACAGTATCCCACTGCTCTCCAGCTTTTGAGAGCAACGAATCCACTCCTTCTTCTCGCATCGGATGCACGGATGTAATATTGAGTATATCCTGTTCAAAATTGCCTGTAAATGCGAATGCATTTCCCTCATAACCAATCAGGTACTCGACGTGGCTCAGCTTTTCACTGAAGATTTGATATACTTCATTTATCGCTGGCTCAGTTGGAGCTTTGGCCCATGGCTCCGCGGGAGGTCTTGTAGGGATTGCAACGTAAGATTCCTCGGGCTTTACCTCTGATAAGAATTCGGCAATCCTTTGAGCTTCATCGGTTTTCTCATTGAGATCGGTGACTAGCATCGTTTCTGTTGCAAGCTCTCCGTCATACACATCTGCAAATGTCTTAATTCCCTCTAGAATATCCTCATGATTCAGCTTCCCGTGTGGCCTATTCACTTTGCGCCACATAGATTCTGAGGCTGCATCAACCTTTAGGGACACCCAGTCCGCATCAAGCAAGTCTTCCCTAACATCTTCACGGGAAATTAGCGATGCATTGGATATCACAGCAATCTTCAATCCTAATCTCTTGGTTGAGTTTATCTCCCTTCCAAGGTTTGCATCAAGGGTTGGTTCGCCATCCGGTACAAAGGTGAGGTAGTCAATACGTTCATCCTTCTCCTGTGCTTTGTTGACTTGATTCTCTACCTTTCTATAGACTTCCTCTGGCGAATAGAACTCCTGACGTTCTGACTGCATATGTATTGTTGGTCCGAGTTGACAATAAACACAGGAGTAGCTACAGATTTTGGGTGGGATATTGTTTATTCCAATACTCTGTCCTAATCTTCGCGAAGGGACTGGCCCATAGGCTTCCATTGAAGGACCACTCATAATTAATTCATCATTATAATATTTGACGAGCTACCACATAACTACTTTGATAGCTCAAAATCCCTATACAGTTCCTGATTGCTTCATGTGGTCAGAGCTTCTGAGTGTGCAAAAGTAGCTGGAAGCCCCCCAGTATGCCAGAAGAGAATTGATTCATTCTTCTCTAGCTCATCAATCATGGCCATTCTCATCAGTGCCAGTCCAGCCTTGGCAGTATATACAGGGTCGAGAATAACTCCATCCATCTTGGCGAATGTCCCAATCGTGCTTCGTACCCCGCTGGTTATTACACCATATCCCTCGTCGAGGAAAGTATCATCTATTTGAATCGCTCTTCTGGTTTCAGGAATTGTATCTGGGTATTTCTTGTGCATTTGATCAAGAAGTGTTGAGATGCGAGAGTGGCAGTCTTCCGTATTAAAAAGCACACTAACACCGACAATATCAATGTCCATTTCAGCTACTTCAGCTCCAGCTAACATACCTGCTAGAGTTCCGCCAGTTCCTACAGGTATGATGATTTTATCGATATTCAGTTTTTTATCGATCATCTGTTCTCTTAGTTCTAGCATTGCTTGAACATAGCCAAGACATCCCGTTGCAGTAGCAGCACCGGCTGGAATAGCATAGGGGCTTAGGCCTAATTCGCATAATGTATCGACAACGTCATCGAGTCGCTCATGCAGTTCCTCAAATCCTACATCTTCATAATACTTGATTTCTGCCCCGAGCAAACCGTCTAGCATATGATTGCCTTTAGAGGATTCGGGCTCATTGCCTCCAAGTAATAATACACACCGGAGTCCCAAGTTAGCCGCAAAGGCCGCCGTTTGTCTACAATGATTGCTTTGTAGTGCACCAACTGTAACAAGCGTGTCAGCACCCTGTTCAATTGCTTTTCCAACAACGAATTCAAGTTTCCGTGTCTTGTTGCCCCCCGCACCTATTCCGGTAAGATCATCTCGCTTGATGTAGAGGTTATTGATTTCCAATGAACTCGCTAGGTTACGGAGTTCGTGGATTGGTGTTGGAAGAAAGGCTCGACGTACACGCGGTATGTGAGATAGCTGTGACATACTTGACAACTGCTCCTGCAGAGTGATGCTTATTCGTTGTTTGGCGAATAGATGGTGAAGGACTGTTCGGGCAGGAAATCAAACTCTTCTTGAAGTTGGTAGCCTGCGCCTTTCATATCTTGCACTATCTGCTTTTTCTCAACGTAGTGCCCGAAGATTCTTCTAAAGATTCCCCCTGCTTTTCTATATTCAAGAATTGCGACCCGTCCGTTAGGCTTCAGAAAGTGCTTGAGACTGGTGAAGTATCCAACTGGATTCTCTAGGTGGTGATATGCGTTTCTTGTGAAAACAAGATCAAGACCTTTTCTGGGCAAATCAATCTCTGATGGGGTTACAAGAACGGTTTCAACGTTCGCTAACCCCTCTTTCTCGGATGTTTCTTTCACATAATCTAACATATCCGCATCTGTATCCACTGCGTATACGGTACCTTGTGAAGCCACCCTTTTGGCAAAGCGCATTGTGAAATAGCCGCCACCGGATCCGATATCAGCAACACAATCCCCTTCCTTAAGGCCTAGCGATTCAACAACTTGTTCAGGCTGATTTTCAGGCTTCGAAGCTTTTCTGTTGAACATCTTGGCTCTGAGATTCAAATCCAATTCGACCACGAATATGCAACGAGAATGACTAGTGCATAAGTCTTCCGAGATTTCTCCAACATTTGCACTATCATACACTTGAGTACTCAACCATGAATCCGCTAGAAATGGGTTGAAATCGTAATACTCTACAATGAGGCACCGCAGTTCCTGCATTTGCTAAGCCCGTGTCGGTTCTTATGACCACAGTGTGGACAAATTACGAGGTATGCTACGCCAACTTCAGGTTCTTGTGAGTTTTCCTGCGAGGAATTGGTTGCCTCTTCCGCTTGAAAATCGGACTCATTCGGAGACGAGAAGATTGGTTCAGATGAATTGTTAACATTGCTCTTGGTCACTGGTGATGATTCGATCCAAAGGTAGGCATCATCCTGTGTTACATCAAGTCGACGCCCTTCTACCTTGCAAAGGGTGGCAAGCATATCATAGTAGCAATATTCGATGCCCCACGGTTTGAGCCTATCATCAGGTCCCCTGCTGTCCACCTCGAGGACTCTGAATACCGTATCATTGTCTTGGAGATAGGTCAATATCGGTCCAAGGGCCATGTCAATATATTCACGAACTTCTCCAATTGTGTGGTTATGTTTTGACCGTTTGGTGATTATGAAGCCAAGATATTCAAGATCATCTCCACGCTCTCGAATCATATATCGGATTCCATCAATGAGTGGTTGTATCTGTCCTGATAATGCATCACCAAGGTCTTCTGAGTCTGATGGGTCGATAGTTACGAAGACAGCGGACACGTCTTCTACAGCCCGCTTGAACTTCGTCGTTGTTCTGGTGTAGTCCTCCCCGCGCATATCGCCTACTCGAAGAGTCATTCCTCCAAAGAGCCAACCGAGCTTTATTATGGACCCCTTGAAAGATATCCTCCTCTGAAACTTCAGTGGGTAATCATACTTCTTCACAGTCGGGGGCAATGGTTTGCCTGATACCATTAGATCAATCCAAAGACCATAGTCGTCTGGCAGTTTTTCTATCTCCGTTTTTATCCAGCCTCTCTTAGAAAGCTGGTGGATAGAAGCTACCAAGAAAGTTGTTTTGCCAGTGCCCTTATTCCCCAGCAGTGCTATTGATTTCCCCATGAGTGGTACACCCGACTCTTTGAGACTAATATGAACTGGTCAAATAATAAGACTTGTTTGTTGGGAGCCATTTCATGACTTCATCGCCGTTCCTCTCAACAACTTTTATCTGAATATCGAATATCGTTCATCTCAGTTGACCGCTTAATGGTTCCTCTTTACACGGAATGCGCAGAAAACTCGAGGGCTTAAACTTATGTCAGTGTCTTTACCCGATGCAAAGAATAAGGTAAGTGTCTTGGGGTGTCCTGGGGTTGGTAAAACAACGTTCCTAATAGCTGCAATATACTATCTAGACAAAATTGGATGGGCTCGAGCGAAATTGGAGAGTTTGCCAACTGAGTATGGAACCATAGTTGATAATCTGGTATCTGGAAAGCCTTTGGCTCCGACAGTAGGTCTTCATGGTTATGTATTTGATTTCAATGATTTTACCTATCAGGGTTCTGAGGTGAAGGCAGGATGGTTCAGCAATATGAGTGTCCGCCTAACTGATTTGAGCGGAAAGGATTATCAGCACTGCGCAGCTCTTTTCAAACAATCGCTTGACGATGTATATTCAGTTCTTATTCTAATAGATCCTGCACGTGAACCCCATCTCAAACACGCATTAGCTGGCCAGCTTGGTCCCATTGTTGAAGCGATTAGATACATCGGCACACATCAAGATGATATCAAGCACATTGGATTCGTTTTCACAAAAGCATTGCTGCACAACCATAAGTTTCAGGATATGGTTGGCGTACTTGAGGAACAAATTGCTCCAGCTTTGGGCAGAGCAAGACGCGAAGAGATAGATATCAGCTACTTGGAAATAGATAGTAGAGGGCCTTCAGAGACTCTCGAGCCTGTGGGTATTGAACGCGTATTCTATGATGTACTAAGTCGAGAATGCAAGGTCAAGAAAAAACGGCTAGATGTAACTGGACCTCTTCAACGGAGAATTGAAGCATGAGAGCATACATTCACCTACCTTTCCAGCAGAAACCAGCAGTATTAGGAAAACCGAGCAAAGACATTATGGACGCGATACAGGCCAATGCAGTACCTCGCAATCTGCCTGTAGGTTGGTTCAAGGATTCCGATTTGAGGATATTGAGTAGCTTCTGGGTGGATGATGATGTCCTGGCAATTGCTGTAACCGTCAGAGGTGATAAAGACAGAGCCGGGAGAGAGAACCTCGTTTCCCATGTGGTTGTCTCTGATGACGAACCATTTCTCATCAATCCCTTGAGTTCACTGGAAGCA
The DNA here is from genome assembly GCA_014730275.1 of Candidatus Lokiarchaeota archaeon. Taxonomy (NCBI): domain Archaea; kingdom Promethearchaeati; phylum Promethearchaeota; species Promethearchaeota archaeon. The sequence goes on from WJIL01000143.1 coordinate 65,672, forward strand.
TTATCCTCAGAGTATGCTGATCCTGAACTAGCCACTCCTGAGGGTCTGGTGAAGATTCTCAGCGCTTCGAATAAGATTCTTAGAAATGAGGATGCTTGGAGTTCATGGATAGATAGAATACGTAGCTTTGATCAGGATTTCTTGAGAAACGCCCTTGGCACAGTTGCAAACCGTCCGTATAGCTATATTGCGTACTCTGATGAAGAAAGACTTCTTGACTTCCTGAGAATTGTCTTCATGGTTATCCAACCCTTCATGGGAAAGGCTTGTTCCTTCGTTTCTCTTTTTGGGAATTTTGATGAACCTGATGAGTTTGTGATTCGGGCCTTTCGCAAAGACTCAAAGAAACTTGATTTGACAACGGAAGATCTTGATGCCATCAAGGATCAAGATGCGGCGCTTATCGATCTCCAGGATGAAGATATTCCTGAAAACCGCGAGAAAAAGAAACTGCCAGAGATTCTGCTTCAGGAGCTGTATGATGAACCTTGGGTGCGATTAGATAGGTATGAGCATATTTCCATTCTTCGCTATGTGTTGCAGAAGAAGGCTACAGGTAACAAGAAGGAGCTCCATCCCTATTCTGAACAGCTGTTAGACACTCTTAAGCGACTCAAGCGAATTGACAAGAAGAGTATCCGCTAACTGTGAGGCAATTGGTCATGGCGAAATGTATTGTTCTACTGGGTCCCCCAAAAAGTGGCAAGACCTTCTTCAAGGTAGCTTTGAGTATTGCCCTTGAAAAGGAAGGCTGGGGCCACTTCACACGAATTCCTCCGTCACTGGGACATATTGTGGACTATGCAATCGCTGGACAGACACCTCCCTATGAAGGTAATAATCGCCCTAAATACCACGAAATCCGACTGAATGACGGGACTGGTGTAGATCTAATCGAAGTCACAACTCCGATGGAGATGAATAGAGGCGCCATCAACAGATACAAGGATTATGTTGGAAAAGCCCACTGTCTTCTTCTCTTCTTGAGATCTATCGAATGCGTGAATCGTGTGACGAATGAAGGTTTTGTCACAGAAGATCGACAGTACATGGAACACGAAACAGTTGAACAGGCAAAATTGCTGCAGCCGCTCCTCTTGAAAGAACTGAAGCCATGGTGGAAATTCTGGCGTCGTATGGAGCGAATGATGGTGGTAACCACTCTTTGGAGGGAAGATGCACTGGGTGCATTGCAGTTTGAACAAGATGTCTCTTCTGCTATGCCTAAGGCGATGCGATATTTGGGGAAACGCGGCGTTACGTATTCATTTCACTGCCTAGATCTCTTACGAGAGGAAGGTGGCGTGGCTATCGAAGAAGTTGAGCCACTAATTCCACAGATGCTTCGAGCTGTTGAATAGGCAATTCGAATTTAGTTCTTGCTAACATAAGCACATTTCCGGATTTTATGACTAATGTTTGACAAACATTGTTACGTTTGACAAACGTCAAAATATTTATAAGGAATCGGTTCCTATTTTGGTATGTGTCAAACGATGCGAATACATCAAACGTTGCGAGAAATCCAAACGTTCGATAACCATCGAATGAGGCGAATAAACATGAACGATAACGAAACTACATTCAATACGATTTTCGAGGATTTGAAGACCAGCCTGAGACTGGCCAAGAATAACTTACTGTCCTATCTCTTGGCGAATCTTGGCATGGCTTTGCTCCTCGGTGTAATTTTTGCCGTTGTATCTATTCCCATTATCAGTATTGTATTGCTGACCGGTCCTCATGACTGGGCTGTAATCGGACAGATAATGACGGAATGGGCTCAGAACAATCCATGGGCTATCGGGGGTGTAGGACTCCTGTTTCTGATACCTATTGCCTCTCTGTTCCTCATTGTTGTGGGTTCAATCTTTGGCATGAGCAAGGAGGTCGTCGAAACCGGTGAAACCAAGGCGGAATCAGCTTTCTCCTGGTTCAGGCACAATTTCCTGACATTTGCGGGTACAGGTGTTATACTAACGCTGATAATCATCATACCCCAAGTAGTTGTAGGTGGCGCCATCTCCTTGGCCATGAACTACCAAGTGCCTTTGCTGGTATCGCAGATTCTGTCTGTTGCTAGCTTTGTGTACACCTTCATCACGGTTGGCCTCTTCGCAATGGTCTTTCCTGCTGTTGTCAACGGCAAGGGTGTTCAGGAGGCCTTCAAGGAATCCTTTAGCTTGGCCACTAACCGCTTTGATCGGGTCTTTGGCTTAATCACTGCGATTTTTGTCTTCTTTGTTCTGCTATTCTCTCCAGCAATAGTATGGGGACTACTTGTCGGTTCCAATCCAGCTATGGCCCTTAATCCTGCCTCGATTGCTGTGGGAATCTACAGTGCAATTGCGGGAATCCTCACCCTCCTACTGTTCCTGCCAATGATGATTATCTCTTTTGTCAAGGTCTATCATGAGTTGACTGGCGGAGAGGTTTTTGAAGGAGCAAAGCCGGATATTCCGATGGTGTAATGTTAGCAATCTGAGTGCTTCCTTCTATGGGAGCACTCGCCCAATTATTCAGGAGAAAATAAAAAATGAGTATGAAACGAGCCGATTTCAAAACGCTACTTAATGATCTCAAAATCAGCCTTCGATTTGCTGCTAGGAATGTGATATCTTTCATTCTAGGCATGATTGGTGTGCTAGTCGTGTCTGGCCTACTTCTCGGAGTGATTATGCTAGTTACTTTTCCAGTTCTTATCTTCGGTGTTGGATTACAACGGATAGCTGAATTCTTCACAGCTCTTGGTGTGGGGCTTGAAGCTATGGAAGGGACAGCAATTCTTGGTGTGCTAATGATGATCGTAGCCCCAATATTAGCACCTTTCCTCGTTGCCATAGGAGCTCTATTTGGGATGGGACGGGAAATCGTTGAAAGTGCTGGTACTTCTGCGTCCGGTGTTTTTGAGTGGTACAAACGAAAGTTCTTCTCACTTGCTGGGGCCGGAGTTCTTCAGTTCATCATAATCATCTTGCCTGTTGCCCTCTTGGTAATGACTCCTATTCCCACGCCTCTTGCCACTCCAAATACTGCAGTGTTAAGCATTTCATCCGCACTTGGAACCTTGTACTTCCTAGTTGTAGGTGGTATGCTTTCTATGACCTTTCCTGCAGTAATAGATGGTCATGGACCCTTTGATGCCATCAGGGTGTCAGTGAGTATGAGTATAGACTACTTTGACAGGGTCTTCTCTGTCTGGCTGTCTCACATAGGATTGCCCGTTGTACTGCTTCTGCCGATAGGCGGTGCCAGTTTTACGGCTATCTGGATGTCGATTTCCCCTGTTTCAATCCTTGCGGGAATCTACGGTATTGCCGCTTTCATCTTAGTGGTATTCTTGATTATTCCTGCTATAGTCATCGGAATAAGCAGGGTCTACTTGATTTTGAGCGGAGAGGAACGAGAGAGTCGTGAAGATGAACATCCGAATATCAATTTGGTTGGAGATGTGTGATTATGGCGAAGAAAAGCAATGCACCACCCATGAAGGACCTGAAGGTTATCGAAGATGCAAAGACGATCAAGCTGCTCTTTGAACCGACCAGAGCGAACATCGTCTTCAAGTATCTGACAAAGGACGCTATGACGGTTAAACAGTTGGCTGATGCGCTCGATAAGAATCCCGGAACAATACTTCACCACATTGACAAGCTGAAGGAAGCGGGCTTAATTGTTGAGGATTACACAGAGCCAACAGCGACCGGAATAGTGCAACGCTACTACCGTGCTACTGCTAGGGAATATCGCCTTGGTATCAGCGGAATGATGCAAACTGATGGTGGAGTCGCTGAGTTTGCGAAAGAACGCCTACGATCCATGGTTCGGAGTCTCTCTGTTTATGGGATAGATATTCCCGAAGATGAGTACTCTGATGCAACCGAATTGTTGAGACGTTTGATTGAGCGGGAAAATGAAGTTAGTTCAGCCTTGCCCATTGTGGACGAGGTGAAGTACGGGGAGCTTTCACGTTCCCTTCGCAACGACGCATCGCGAATCATGCGTCGATTTGCGCTAGAAGAAGATTCGCAATACAAAGAACGCAGGAAAACATGGCATGCGTTTCTGCGTAAATACACAACAAATGATGTGATTGACAATGAGTAAAAACAACTATGAACGAAATAACACGATGGTAGCCTGTATAGTTGCTGTGCTTATTATCGGTGCAGTTGGAACCGGACTAATGGTATGGTTGGGCGGAACTAGTTGGGGTAGTTTTAGTGGCCCTAACTGGACCGCCACGACCGACTACAGTTTCGAAGAAACCGAATCATCTATGCTTGACTCCGTCACTCTAAATCTGAATCTGAGCGCCGGTGGGGTCAATATAGAATTCATTGATGATTCCAATTTACTGTACCATTTGGATTTGACTGTGCCGAATGAAACAGTGTCAGAGCATGGAGAACCTTCAGTTGTCTATAGCTCAGGTGTAGTATCCTTTGACTATGCGGCTGCAGAAGCCAATCTAACACTTGGAAGTGGAACAGTCTATGCTATGTCCATCAGTGTAGATGCAGGGGGCGTTGAACTGGTAATTGGTGAAAACGCCCACGTTGGTGATGTGGACATAACCGCTCAAGCGGGCGGTATTGACCTAACAGTAACCGATGATGCCACTTTTGATGGCGACGTTGAGTTCACACTCCAGGCATCCACGGGCGGTGTAACCCTGAGTGTAGACTTACCCTCTACTGTTGGTGGCAGTTTTGCAGGCACCGCATCATTCGGTGGTGTCGATGTAACAACCTCAACATGGACCGAGATATCAAGTGGCCACTACGAGACCTCTAACTACGATTCGGCCTCTCAAACTCTTACAATAACTGCATCTGCAGAGCTTGGGGGAATACAGGCAACACTGTCTTAGTTTAGTTTGGGGAGACACTCGTCCTCCCCTTTCTCCTTTTGTCTATCTGATAGTTCCTTTTGACGCTTCTTCTGTGATGATGGAATTCATTTGCTTCTCTTGAGGTGCACATCTACCCGTGCGCCTCCCAACTCAGAATCACCGATTTCGATTCTCCCACCGTAGGCTTCAGCTATTTCCTTCACCAAATACAACCCCAATCCGGAAGATTTGCTTTCTTCATCGTCAAATCGGGCTTCCATAATCTCCCGTTGCACTTTCGCAGGAATACCTTTGCCATCATCTTCGATTGACACTGTGATGAACTCGTCATCTTCAGCAACGGACAGTCTGATTTTGGAACCTTCTGAATGCTCCAAAGCGTTCTCTATGAGATTGCTAAATAGTGGTTTAAGCAGCTTGCCTCCCTGCACGCTTATTCGTTGTTCTGGCATTTCTCGCTCTATAGTGAATTCTTTTCCGAATGGCTGTAGTTTCTTCTGTTCGGTTATGGTTTCGATAATTGGCCTAATATCAACTGAGGTAGTCTCTTCTTGCTCCTCCACCTTCCTCAGAAGCCTAACTCTCTCAATTATGTCCTGCTGCTCCTTTGTACCCGCCAGCGCCTTACCAACAATGTTGGCCTGATTATCTGTAAGATTAGTATGTTTTAGAAGTTCTAAGAATCCTTGAACTGCCTGAATGCGATTCAGCACATCATGTCTCAATAGGGATATTAAGAAATCAGTGCGCCTTTCAGCCATTTTTCGCTTAGTAATGTCTAGGGTGATTTCCACCCCGCCTATCGTTTCTCCTTCTCCGTTCTCAACCGCACTTCCTGTAACCAACCACCATCTATCATCCGGTGTTTTCATTTCAGATGTTTCTGGCTCGCCGGTTTTCCATGATTCTTCAATAGGGCAATCTTTGCATGGTGTTTTCCTGTTTGCCCACACCATGTGGCATTTCTTGCCCTTCAATTCTTCAGCAGTCATTCCGACGGATTCTGCAGATGCCCTATTAGCCCAGATAACTCTGTGATCCATGTCTTGGAGCAATATGTGAAACGGAGAATTATCGAGAATTGCTGCTTTTTCTTTCTCTGATTCTGCAAGCCTAAGCTCGGTATTCTTTCGTTTTGTGATATCTCTCGCGTAGAGACATACGCGTAGAACTTCTCCGGATTCATCTAGGATTGGTGAAATAATATATTCATTCCATATCGGTGTTCCATTCTTTCCTTCTCTTACATCTTCTCCGTGAGATGGCTTTCCTGTTTCAAATACACTTTCCAGTGCTTCTTTTCTTTTTGCGCTAACATCAGGATGTAGTTTCCAAGGTGTCTTTCCTATTATTTCATCAGACTTCTTATCAAAACGCGCTGCGTATCGGGTATTACAGTCAAGTACCCGACCTTCCCTGTCAAGA
>WJIL01000144.1 GCA_014730275.1 Candidatus Lokiarchaeota archaeon
AACGAGTTCTAGCAGCTCCTCGGGATTCCTACGTTCTTTGAACAGCTTTCCCATTCGATCCAGATATTCAAGGGGAGTCAGGAACGGGGGATACGTAGGCCGTTCATGAAGGACGCCTACCTTCCGCCTGATAGCCAATGATTCTTCTTCAATATCATATCCTAGGATAGTGGCTTTTCCGCCGTCAGGTCTAATCAGATTCAGAAGTGTTCGGAACAAAGTGGTCTTCCCTGCACCATTAGGACCAATCAATCCAAAAATTCCCGGTGAAATATCTAGGTCTAGATTCCTTATAACTTCAAGCGAACCGAAGGACTTGCTTAGTTGATGTATTGAGATGATATATTCGTTCATTTTCGTATTTTTCCTACAATATTAGGCCATAAATAAATTCTCGTAAAAAACGGAAGGGCTGCTTTTGAATTAGCAGCCCTCATAATACTGGGTCAATAGCTCACTGTGATGGTATCGACCTCAAGGATTGCTTTGCCTGTGTCTGATGATGATCTCTGTAGCCTTGCACCCCAGGAACCATCAAATTCGAAATGGACTACAAATAGCCAAGTACCGCTTGGAGTGGACATAGGAAAATCGCCGTCTGTGAAATCATCAGATATTTTCTCATCGTCCCAAGGTTCATCGCCGCCACTGGCTTCATCATGATCCCATACTTCCGAGCCCCATTCTATTGAAAAGTCATCGGGATCAATACATCTGAAATACACGTGAATCTCAGCAGATCCCGAACCCCAAGTATTGAGATACGCGGTCAGATAAGCTTCGGCATCCATATCCACTCGTTCCGAGCTAGACAATGTCACTTCAACGGCTAGCCATGCCCACCCTTCAACTGGGCCAAATGGTGCATCTGCATAAACCCTAGCTTCCTCTTGCTGGACAGAATGAGATGTACTGGAACCATAGGTACCCCCATGATGTCCGTCATCCATGGTATAGTATTTTGTTGCATCAACTAACGTTGAGGAACTCAGTATAATGAGTATTGACAAAGCAAGTAGTATTGCCTTATTCCTTCTATTCATAGGTTTCCCTCATTTACCCCTTCTCAGAGACATGATAGATATCAGATAATAATACTTAAACTTTGGGAGATAATCGAATTGCGGATTCGTTGAAACGAATTGAAGGACTCCTAGACCACAATTATGAATGCAAGAGAAAAATCAAAGCTCTGAGATGTATCATTCGGGACATTTCAAATCCTTTTCAAGGTATATCCTTTGCATTCCGAAAAAGCTGAAGCCCAAGACAAGCTTACTCGAGCATCATATACGCTCTCAGCGGAACTCTAGGAATGACAAGAAAAATCTCCAGTAGAATTATCAACCAGATCCAGAGACTCTGTAAATCACCGTCCAGCTTGGTATTCTGGTTGTTCTGAATATTTTCCAACAATGTTAGATTTACTCGCCCAGTTCATTCTTGGTAGCAATGAGATTTTATATTCCAAAAGGATTTCGTTTCAGATTGCCTACCGCGGAAAAATGAGGGGGAGGTTTCAATAAACCGCGAGAACTGCAAAAACTAAAGGAGAAATGGTGAGGATAGAGACACTGTTTCTCTGACATTCCGTCTCCACTATGCGTTACCTCTAGTTCACACTCCGAGGGTATAACCACATCTCCTTGATCAACATAGTAGGCGGCCTGGAATTCGTCAACACCATGCATAAAGATGCCACAATCATATGAGCCATCCTCAAACTCATTCATCCAGATAAACCAGTACTGCTCAAACAGGCTGTAGATCTTGGATTGGATGAAGTTGTTGCCCGGTGCGCCATAGGCGTAGTCGTTCACACCTCAGCATGTAGAGGGTCCGATCCCATCATGATGGCTTACGGGACTGCTCCTATTCTCATGTTATTGATAGGGTCCGCCCTCCCGTCTTATGCATCCGAAGACATAGCTGACAGCTACGAAATCGGGGGATGGACTACCGAGTTCTAGATTGGTAACATCGACAAAATCGAGGGTGTCCCGCCCGGCCATTTTTGGTTATATTGGTTGCATGTTGATTCCCATGCATCAGCAGGAGTTGCTGTCTCCTGAGCAGGGCGGGACGTGGTTTGTTGTGTGTATTTGCAAGTACAAGCTACTTCTGTGAATCTGTTTCTTGTTCTGACACGTCTGAAGCGTGGCCCTGTGGTGTAACCGGTCTAGAGAATGCCGCTGCCAGTCCGATATAGCCGAAGAAACCTATGATGTGTGCTATTATGACCCATTCGATGTCACCATACGTGGTGACAAACAATCCGCCGGTGACAAGACCAAGTATGAGTGGAATCAGACCACCCACTAGGGCCACAATATACCCCGTATTTACTACGTTGTCAGTGTCTTTCTGTATAATACCCGCTATGCCTGCTACAATCAGACATGCAAGCATAACTGTCGTTGCCTGTACTAATATCATCTCAGTCTGCAATAGTCTCGGCGGAGGAATAAGCACTTCATTTTGATAATTCGCCAACGCATTTGCTATCGGAAACAGCCACTGAGTAGTTAAGTACACGCTGATAAATGACATAATGGCAGCAAGACCAATCAATGCCTGGGATGTCGGTTTAGTATACACGGGAACGGAAAACAGCAAAGCGAGTGCAATTAGAGTTCCTGCCACTATATAGATCTGACCGGAAAGGCCAATTTGCAGTATATCCCAGTAGTAAATCTGGAAACCAGAATCTGGCCAGGCAACAGGTAGGGATGTGCCATAGGCTAAGACCCTCTGTGCGAAGTATGCAATAAGTCCAATCAGTAATACTCCAACATCACCGATTTTCCTAGCTTCATTCAGTATTCTCCTCTTCTTCATCTCCAACTACCTCCTGTAGCTGATATTCGGTTCTCGTTTATGTTTCTATCCATAATTCTTCACCTTGTTGTGTTTTTGTTATACTATTATCCTCCTAGGATGATATACAATAAGACAGGAGTATGCCCGCGTTCAGGGCCTGCATGCCGATTTGCATAACCGTCGCGGACAAGCCAGCTTTCTGCAGGTAGCCCATATCCTTCAGCTTCGCACCCACTGGGAGTTTGTCTGATAGGGCTGCGCCGGCCAGCGTGGTAGCCGTCATAAGCCCGAAGAACAGGTACTTTCCGTTGGCTTCCAAGAAATCACTCAATGGC
>WJIL01000145.1 GCA_014730275.1 Candidatus Lokiarchaeota archaeon
ACTGTAAGGATGGTCATACGAGATACCGATACTGGGGGAACTGTAGCAGCGGGTGATGTCTCTTCATTTACTTTCACAACTACTTCTTATGGTAGTTATGATGAGAATTCACCGGGTGATTTAGACTTCACCTTATCGACGGACACATGGAACTTAGGTACTGAAACAGTGACGCTTTCTGTTTCAATGACCGGGTCCATATACTTCGACCCTGATAACCATCAATTCGACATAGTTATTCGCAAACACTATACATCTGCATCCGTGTCAGGCAGTCTGACAACTCCTCACGGTTTCAATACTACACTTACCATCGTGATTCGAGATTTGGATACTGGTGGAAGTATTTCAGCTGGAAATATCGATTCCTTCACGCTTAATCCTGACAGCTATAGCCAACAGAGTGAAAGCAATCCAAGTGATCTTGACGTAGATTTCGGAACTGAAACATGGAACTTGGGATCCGATACTGTAACGCTCTCAGTTTCCTTGGCTGGATCAATATACAGCAATCCGGATAATCATCAGTTCCAGATTACTATCAGAAAGCATCATACTGCAGTTTCAGTAACAGGCTCTATGACTCAGCCTTATGGCAATGATACTCCTGTGACAGTTGTACTTACTGACCTAGATACTGCTTCTCAAATCGCTGCGACCGAAGCTGTTTCGTTTGACTTCACTTCTACTCAAGGAACTCAAACAGTGAGCTCTCCAACTGACACTAACGTGACTCTAAATACCAGTGATTGGCCTGTATCCACAGTAACTGTGACGCTCTCTGTGGATTTCACTGGATCAATCTACAACAATCCTACTGACCACAGTTTCGACGTCACCATACGGCGATTGGGAATCAGAGTCGCTCATGAGCCAACTGATTTGATAATCCCGTCTGGGGATGATTTCAGTATTGTTCTCCGTGTGAACGTATCTGAACCGGGCAATCAATTCGACGGTGATGCCATATCATCTTTATCAAGTAGTGACGTTACTGTAGAAAATTCAAGTCATGTTTTCTCAATAGATTGGGGAAATCTTACGAACGGAAGATACAACCTCACTATAGATAGTGCTCAACTAACTGATGAAAGTTATCGTATTAGAATCACTATCAAGAAGTCCGGGGAGATTTATGGCAGCGATTACATAGTTATCGAATTCAGATACCGAGACGCTCGGAGCTACCTCTCCTCGCCAAGCTACCCTCAAGTTACAACTCCATTCAATACTCATGTCCAAGTTCGTCTTAATTACACTGATGTTGACAGGAACAAGGGCATAGATACTGCAACGATAACCTCGGACGGCATTACCATATACAACAAGCAGAATCTTGGAAATGGTGAATACCGGGTAACGCTGAATGTTACTGGCTTTGCTAAGGGAGACCACGAATTCAATCTCACAGCAGGCGCAGACCAGTATGAAAACAAAACCCTAACCTTCACACTCACCATTAGGATTGCTTATACATACGCGATTCCTACTGTTGGCGCCCTCGATATCCCGGTAGGCAATGATCCTGTGTTCTATGTGGAGTACTGGGATACAGATCACGATGTACCAGTTGATAATTCCTCTGAACCGTTGGTACGGTTAGAGACAACTTGGATTCGCAACGTAAGTGTGACCTATCTTCCTGGAGAGGAACGATACCGGGTTATCTTCATCACAGAAGATACGGATGACCTTCAGCAAAATACTGTTGTAACTTTCAACTTCTCGAAGGGCGAGAACTATCAATTTGGAATATTCAATCTGACGGTGACGATTCGCACCCACAATACAGACTTTAGGCTTGTTAGTGCAGTTGATCCTACGAGCTCAACTGGAGTTTTTGATATTTCGGTCTATTATGGTGATCTCGACAATAATATTGGAATCAAATCCTCCTTCGTGCAATTTGAAGTGTGGAACGAGAGTCAGCTTCTCAGTTTTACTTCGGAGAATAATACGGACTTAGGCAATGGCTTCTACATACTTCATGTTGATGCATCCCAATTCACCACACTGGGAATTAAGACCTTCAACGTTTACGTAAACTGGACAAGCTCAGTCTATAAGTATCAGAACAAGACCCTCACAACCACCGGTAATCTGGTAGGAGAAGAATCTTCTCTAACACTGCTAGAATCAGCCGAACCAACCCCGTATCTTGGAAACATGAGCTATACGTTATTCTTCAGTGACGTGAATAGCGGGAATGGAATCAAGAATGATACCGGTGATGTACATATCTACGTTAGTTTCCAGGGTTACAGTGTAGATACTTCACAAGTGGATATTTGGGAAGTAGATCAGGATACCCAACCAGGCAATTACTCGATCCGATTCAATACAACCGTTTTCACCGATACGGGCCGAATCTACATGAATCTCAATGTTAACTGGTCGAAAGGTGTAGATCCTTTCTATACCAACAGAACAGATGTGATTTCGCTTCGCATACTAGCGCGCGACACGCTTATCTCGTTAACGCCTCCCTCACCTACGAGCTACGGCGAGATTGGAACGTTCAGCTTCACATTCGAGGATGTTACTGGTGCAGAAGCTGAGCCCATCTTAGATGATTCCAAGCTTACGCTGTCTATGAATATCTCATTCAGCTACTCTCATTCTGCGGGCACTTTCACTGTTGAATTCAATACAACTGATTTTGGTTCACTTGGATCCAAGGCTTTGGAGCTCAATGTTACTTGGGCGGGTACACCATTCTATGCAAATCGGACGAACCGCATCGTATTTGTGGATGTGATTGCACGACAAACAGTACTGGAGTATTTGGCACCGGCACCTACGCAATATCTCGATAACGTTACATTCACCGTAACTTGGACGGATGTAACAGGAACAAGTTCTGAGGGGATTGACAATGCTACGGTAACGATTTACAATGGTACTGCGACTATTGATGCAAGCTATTACACAGTATATGAGGAAGGAGCAGGCAAATATGAAATAGAGTTCAATACTACTTTCTATGATGAACCCGCTCAATACAATTTGAATGTGACACTATACTCATCCAAGTTCTACTACTTCAACTCGACAGGCATTCGGCAGTTCAAAGTATTGAAGCGTGTGACATTGCTCTCCTCGGAACCAATAGGCAAAGTCCCTTACAACTCTTCAATCACCGTCATTCTGAACTATCAAGACTTGTATACACTGGATAATATCGGGAACGATTCAGGTCTTACCACACTCGAAATCGTGAATGGGACTGATTGGTACTTCACTTCAGAATGGAAACCAGCATTTGGCTACTATGTAGTTGAAATTCAAACCTATAACCATCCTGAGCTAAACATTAGTGATCCAACCACCTTGGAGCTCGAGATGTCGTATAGCTACGTAAGTCCATATTACCAACTAGATACGCTATTCATTGAATTTGAGCTTCGTACCAGGTCTTCGTCTCTGAGTATCGATGACCCTGCTGAAACAACCCCTTACAATGATAATGCCACCTTCACTGTGTTCTATCAGGATGAGGATGCTCAAGAAGGGATTGCAGGTGGTGACATCGACGTATTCAACGGTTCACAGCTGCTTACTGAAACTATTGACTATACATTGACTGTTGGCAGCGCTGGGTTCTATGAAATCTCACTCAATACATCTGCTCTCGGAGCTCCTGGTACATACACCGTGCAGGTGCACGCCAATTGGACCGGGGTTCCCTATCATGATAATGCTACACTATCAGTTGGTGTACGGGTAAGGCAACGCGATACAAATGTAGAAATCACTGTACCGCCCCCTCAAACGAAATTCCTTGATAATGTCACATTCAGCTTTGTATATACTGATTTGGATGCTGGTCAGCCGATAACTGACATTGTCATTGATGACATCAACATCTATCTGCAGAATGGGACCAAGCTCACCAGTGGATTCAGTTTGACACAGGATGGTGAGACTTTCGAAATTTCTATTCCCTCCACTCTCATAACAAGTGAGTTGGTAAGCAATTACGAACTGAATGTTACGGTGGACTGGGATGAATCCCAGAGCCCATATTACAGTGATGACCAAACCATCGTCAAAGTAACAGTGACGAACAGAATCATGTCAATATCCCTAGTGCCAATTTCCACCACCCCTCTAAGAGACAACATGACAGTCAATTTCACCTTGGCTGATGATGAAACAGGGAACCCGATAGATGGGGCTATCGTAGGGTTTGATTGTCAGGACCCACCATTGTCTGAATATACCCTGACTGAAGGTACTGGTCCCGATGAAGGGCTCTACTCTATCAGTTTCAACACCACCCAGCTTAATGCAACTGGGACTTACAGTTTTGACTTGGTTGTAAAATGGAATCCCACTCAGCAGCCATACTATGCTAATCTGAGTACAATTACGCTACGGGGTGCTGTGGATTTGATTTACACTAGCCTACAGAACGATCCACCAAATCCTGCAAGTGTACAGTACACGGACTCCGTCTCAGTGGTGGTCTATTTCGAAGATCTCGACCATGGCCAGATAGGGATTGAAGACGCCATCATGCATGTGCAGTACCTTGACACGGCTATTGAACCATCGAATCTTGTTGTTGATGATCTTGGTGGTGGACAATACAATATTACCTTTGATACCTCTAACCTTGCTGGCACTGGTCCACAGACGCTCAATGTAACCGCTGAACTATGGCCTTACTCTTCAAGAACTGTTACCCCCGCATTCACTGTTACTGTAATTTCCACAACTCTGGTTCCTCATGAGGAAACCATCGAGCTGTTCTGGAAGGAATCGGCAAACGTCTCAGTAGATTACAATAATCTGCTGGATGGCAATCTAACTCCTGGCGCAACTATTACCTACAGTTGGGATGGTGGCAGTGGTGTCTTTGAAGATTCTACCAGTGATGGAATCTATACGGGCTCAATTGATACTGAACTAGCAAATGCTGGTACACGCGTAGTCACCATAACTGCACAGAAGAACAAATTCGCTACTTCAGTTACAACCTTGACATTGGTTGTTAAGACGCTACCCAGTGAGATTATTTCTATCACCCCTGCAGAATTAGTTCAGGATATTGATAGAGGGTCTGAGGTAAATATTACTCTCTATTTGAATGATACGACCTACAATTCACCTATAGACAGTTCCTATGTGAATGAAGTATATGCTACATTCCAAGGGTCAGATTATCCATTATCCTTCAATGGTACAGCGGGATACTATAGTACAACAATCCCTGGTTCTGCAACAGTCCTCCCAATCGATTTCTACACAGTCCGATTGACCGGAAAGCTATCGAACTATGATCCTGCCAGCTATCAATTCAAGGTCAATCTGTTGCAGACAAGAACCGATCTTTCCCTGACAGGCGATACCAGTGAAGATATGGTCGCAGTGTATTCAGAAGTTGTCAATTTCACAGTTCTTCTAACTGCTCCTGACTTAGGAATCACCTTCTCTCAAGCTACTGTTAGTTGGTATCTTGCTGATACGGGTGAGACAGGGAACTTCACTAACGCTGGCGATGGTGTATACTGGGTCGCTTTCAATACTACTGAAGACGCTCCTGGGTTTGGTATCTGGGGTCTCAGTTTCAAGGCTCGACCATATGCCAATGCATCTGAGTTCGCAGGTTCCACAGCTTCTCTCTCGCTGACGGTCAAGAAGATTATCACCCAGGTCGATAGACCTCCCTCGCTGGAGGTTTACTGGGGCTGGAAAGGGAATGTTAGCTTCACGTATATGGATCTCTCATTCAATGATACGATTCCAGAAGCTGCTGCACCCTACAGTCTATCGGAAGTCCGCGGAAATGCAACTCATATAGGTGCTGGCCAATATGTAGTGCCGGTAGATACCAGTCTACTTGTGCCTGACACCTACCAGCTTTCTTTGACGTTTACTAAAGAAAACTATCAGGAAGCAACTGCTGTAATTCGGATAACGGTTTTGGAAGTCCCAACAGAAATTGTTCCTGAGGCTCCAGAGAAGAATCGTATAGAGAATGAGTCCACAGATCTCTTGGTTCCTGTTGGTGAAACAGTTGATATCACGTTCTTCTACAATGACACCGATAACTCTGATGGATATGTTGGAGGCTTGGAAAATGCTGTGAACGTCACCGGTATTTCACATCCGAGCCTGCTTGAGACAATCAGATTCGATCTGGAAGAGCTGGGTAATGGATACTACCAATACTCATTTGATACAACCTTCAGTGCACTGTATCAAGATATCGAGGGTGGACCGAGGTCTAGTCCGCAGCCATATACTCTCTTAGTGAAGTTAGAGCTGCCGAATAGAACTACAGCTACCATCAGAATTTCAGTTACTATCATAGATGTGCCAACAGAATACAACATAGTGGAATTCAATAGAAACCTTCTCTATGGCGAAGTAGGCCAGATTGTAATCTACTATAATGACACATGGCATAATCAGCCCGTGACAGGGGCCAATCTGAGTTTGACCGGTGAGTCCCAACTGCAATTGCTGAGCGCCGAACAACAGGGATACGAGGATGAAGAGAGACCCGGGTACTACATCTTCGAATATACTGCTGAGTCTCCGCTACTACAAGCATCTTCAGCTTCATCCACTCTGAGGTTGAAGCTTGAGAAAGAAAACACCGAGGTCCAAATAATTGATGAAGATGTTACGGTTAGTCCTACACAAGCTGCTCAAACGCTCAATACGGCTTTCACATTTGGTACCCCTATCAGTCTCGTGATTATTCTCCTGCTTATCGCCTATATCAAGATCTGGAGTGTACCCAAGCGGTTGCGGCAAATCAATGGTCAGATTAAATCATTGGAGAAAGGAGACATTCCGAGCCCAGTCGAGGAGGCCAAGAGTAGGCAGCACCTTGTTGCAGAACTGTTCAATGATACCTACAAAACAGTCGAGGTTACACGAACTCCTGCTGAAATGCCGTCCGAGGCCGTAGAGGTTGAAGTTCCCGAGCTTGGAGAATTGCTCATGATGCTATCCATCCTCACGAATCTTACTCCCGAGGAGCTGGAGGAATTCAAGGGCGATATTGACAAGATGAAACCAAGTGAGAAGGCTGCCTTCATCAAAGAAGTCATCCATCAGGAGGCAATTCGTGCGGCCAAACGTGAAGACAAAGAAACAGATGCCATCATCGAAGAGGTCAGAGAGAAGGCCCGAAAGCGACTTAGAGGCGAGGAAGTACCGGAGGACGTCGAAGAAACTCCCGAAGTTCGAGAAGTGGAAGACGTTGAACGCCTGCTTCTGAAAGAGGAAGAAGAGGCAGAACCTGAGGAGATTCCAGAAGGAGAGCCAGATGAAAGTCCTCCACCTGAGCGCCTGAGTCCGTATGAGCTGGAGGAGCTGAGAAAGGATCTCGAAAACAGAGGCGTACCACCTCATGAAATCGATACTATCATGAAACAGGCTGAACGACTACCTCGTGATTTGGTTGACGAACTCTTGGAAAGCCTAGAAGAAAACGGTGTCTGACCACACTTCAAAATGTAGGGGGTCAAAAGGGTGCCCCCTATACGATTTCTTTGTCGATGAAGGTGCTCCCTATTTCCCTTCGGCTATTCGGAATCAACCTGTTCTATTCGATAATCAATTGATGAACAGAAAGAACAACAATGTGGCAGTGGATTCACTTAAAACCATACGAACACATATTTCGCAGGTCGGGAGGAATTATCTTGTGACCGAACGAAAAGTCAAGGTGTGTCCACGATGTGGAAGCTCAAAAATACGTGAGGCTACAAGCTCGATTGGAGGATGGCTCGTACCAAAGACGTACTATTGCGAAAGTGAGGACTGTGGCTATTCAGGTCCATTATTTGTAGAAGTGGAAGCAAGCGAGCTGAAGGAATTTAGGAAGGCCATGAATGGCGAAAAATGAACCCGATTCTCTTTTACATTGGTATGCCGAAATCCACTTAAGTATCCAGCCAGACTTTCCTGTTAAGGTGACAACCCTATGGTGACTAAGGAAGGATTTGAATTTCCGGAGGATCTATACTACAACTCTGATCAGATTTGGCTAAAGAAAGAAGATGGCCAGGTCAGAATTGGTTTTACTACCTTCGGAATGGAATTAGCGGGCAAGATTAAGTTCGTCAGACTACGCCCTCCTGGCAGAAGTATTGATGCTGGTCGTAGTATTGGCACGCTTGAATCTGGAAAATGGACTGGAGCAGTCAAATCCCCAGTAACAGGAAAGCTCGTGGAAGTTAATGATGAGCTCAAGACGAATCCCACAATCCTCAACGAAGACCCCTATGGAGAGGGTTGGATTGCCGTCCTTGAACCCGAGAATCTTGATGAAGACCTTGAAGATATGCAAGGTGCAGATGGTTTAGAAGAATGGGTCGAGGCGGAATGGGAGGACAAGAGCGGGGACCTTTAATTCCATTCTCTTAAAGGTGCCATCTTTCAGAAGATCTCTCTCATAATCGAAACCCAATTTGGTGCGGGCGTAAGTCTGCACCACCACTCTATTTTCTTCTCGCCAGTTCCCTTCTCATTTGAAGAGCTGCATCATGGAGTATCTCCGGTGGAACGAGGACGTAAAGCAAATTGCTGGAATATCCTGATTCAAAGACAACACTCTGAAAGATTAGTGTTTGGAGACTCTTGTTCACATCCTTAACTGAGTGTCGTACCCCCATTTCCTCACACTTGATTGCTATAATTTCATCAAGTGTTTGGCGATCGATGTACGTTTCCTGTTTGTAATGCATCAAATGTTCGGTTAATGCTTCCAGAACAAGAAGCGTCATGTAATCATTCATGCTGACGGTTTCAACGACATCAAGATAATCTTGGTCGTAGGCATATTCTGCGATTTTTGATGTAGCTGCTCTAACAACATCTGAATCTATCTGCTTGCCCTGTCTGGAAAGTGGCCATAACGTTTTGAGGGCTTCAATTGATGTTTTCGGCCTGCTGGCATCGAACTCGCATACAATATCTGTCAGATAACGAATGACCTCGTCGGTTAGTGTAAGCGGGAAGGTATCTTCAACCCTCATTCTGACAATATCATAAAGCTGAGACTGGGTGTAAGTATCAAGTGGAACCTCGAAATCATACGCCATGCTTGTTGCTGATGATTTTGTTAGCCTTCGATAATCATGGCTGTTCAGAACTCCAATGGTGCTAGCTTTGATTTCCTTTGAGAGCTGAGCTACTTTTGAGTAAATCTCTTCATTCGTTTCATCTATATTATCTATGACAAATACTGCCCGTTTGTCCACTTTCGAAGCAGTTCGTTTGAATTGCATCCAGAGCACGTCAAGATCAAAAGCAACAGTTATTGGTCTATTTGCTCTTTTGTGGATTTTGTCGTTTAGTTCAGACACGATTTCGAGTGTGTCTTTGTATTCGGCATCTACGTATACTGTTAGAGCATCAAAACTATCGGGCACGAGCTTGGTTAGGAAATAACGTGAGAATACTGTCATACCAACACCTGTTATCCCGTGCACAAGGCAATTGATTCCATATTGATCCTCATAGGAATCGCCATAGAATCCATTGATTTTCTTGATTTCTCTGTCTCTGTGTAAAAGGTCTTCAGGAACATAGTAAGGGTCAAACAGGCCCCTCGGAGATCTGTGTGGGTCTACCATCGCCATCGTCAATCTATTTTTGTAAAAGGTATTTAAGCACGTAGAGGGGGTAGGCCGAAAGTATTCTTTACTGGGGCTAAACCATCGTTCGCAGAGTTGATGTAGCACAATCCTTCGCGAGGATGAAGCTGTTGAAACCCCGGCCCATGATTTTCCTGAGTTCCGTGATTCTCTTTTTTTTGTCCTTGTCAGCAAATGGCCACTTATGTTCAGGTTTTGGTGTGATTCCAAGCTCTTTGCATCTATCAACTAGTGCTAGTACTGTTTCGAAAATATCCTCGCTGCTTTGTCCCTTGGGTCTGATTTCTCGTGAGTGCATTATTATACCATATGCAGGTTTGTTGTTGCCCATATACCACTTGCTCGGTGCATGTCCATACTTCGCAAACGGGATCAAATCGTGTTCCCGGAGAACCTCATTGATGTGTTCAATACTTTGCTCCATATTTAACAAACTATCATCATGGAGCCCATAACCCTCGAATAGTGCCAGCTGTGTCCCCTCTTTTGGATTGCGCTTGGGTAGCTTGATTCTAGTGTCTTTCAGTTGTTCAAGTTCCGCACTATCCAATTGTCTGTAGTCAGTTATCTCTCCCAGTTCTTCAGCATAATGTTCTGGAAACTCCAATATTTGAAGCGGGGGAGAAAGATTCTCCCGTATATCCTTGTGGGCCATTATTATGCTCTCACCATATCGGATTGGACTGTTTCTGCTGATCATTTCATGAATTGTTTTGCCCATTCTATCATAGTTCTCATACTCAACGAGCGCACCAATCAACTCCTCGTCAGGGAATGGCCGAACAGCGACTCGTAACTGGGTTATGAATCCCAGAGTTCCGTGAGAGCTTGCGATATCATCGATTGTTAGTCCCTTGTTATTCAATTGCCTCTGGAGTTCTGGGTCCTCAGATTCTACACCATCCTTGTCTACGGATATTTCACGCCCATCATAAAGCATCATCTCAACCCTCAGTGTATTGTCACGCATCGTGCCATTGACCCACGTATCATTCCCACCGCCATCTGTATTCAGAATACCCCCAACTGTTGCAACATCTCTGCTGCTTGGGGCAACCCAGAATTTCATATCCTTTGGCTCCAGAAGCGCATTGATTTCATCTGGAGTCGTACCTGGGTGAACGTCCACGTACCCCTGTTCAGTTGAAACATCTAGAATTTTGTTCATTCGAAGAGTGCTGATGATTACTCTTCCTCGGTTCCCTCCAGTACATGCTCCACTAAGACCCGAACCTGCTCCCTTTGGAGTAACATCATACTCATGTTTTCGAGCGTAGCTGATAGCATCACGGACGTCCTCCTCATTTTCAGGGTAGAAAACCCGTTTGATTTTCTCGAAATCAAGTCGGTAGTATATTGATGCATTTGCCCCTGCTACTATGTTTCGTAATCTCACTCGCTTCCCCCCTCGTAGGTGTCCGCTAGTATCTCGACGATGTCCCGGGTTTGAATATCATTGGCCAAGAACTGCTCACGACATGATGGACAACAGGTCACTACAATCGTATCTGCCAAATCTTCACGTTTTGCTCTGACTGCCATTATTTTGTCACTGAGGTCAGGATCGGTCATTCGTAACAATCCTCCACCTCCACAACAGGAAAGATCCATTTCTCTGAAGTCAACCTTCATTTTCTGAAGCAGGGAACGAGGCTCTTTCTTCACATCACTTATTCGATGGAGTTCACAGGGGTCATGATAAGCCATCTCTGCTTCCTGTTCATATTTTGGAGCCTCATCGAGTACTTGGTCCAGATATTCTGTGTGATGGAGCACCTCGGCTCTTTTGAAATCGTGATGCTGTGAAAGCTGGATGAGACATCCCGGGCAACAGGTTACAACTTGATCCACACCCGCAGAATCGATAATGTCTTTGTTGTGATTCCACAAATCTTGTGCAGCTTCATCATCTCCCATGAGATGTAGGGGATGGCCGCAGCAGAATTCTTCTGCTCCCATTACAAGATAGTCGCTGTCTAGATGCTCGAGAACCTCGAAAAGGGC
This sequence comes from Candidatus Lokiarchaeota archaeon, assembly GCA_014730275.1. Classification (NCBI taxonomy): domain Archaea; kingdom Promethearchaeati; phylum Promethearchaeota; species Promethearchaeota archaeon. The sequence continues at coordinate 11,625 of WJIL01000145.1, forward strand.
TTTCACAACGTCCATCTGACTGGCTCTAAAGGACATGAGACATCCAAGGAAAACCATGATTTTGGCTGTTTTTCCTTCTTCGTATACCCGGTCCCGTATTTCGGGAATCTCCAGCTCCATCTCGTCGAGCCAGTAGACGGCTCTGTCTTCTTCGGGGAGACCATAGATGTTCTTGACATTCCCTAGTGATTTCTTTAGTGACTGCAGGTAATCAAACTGGTCAGGTGATTTGCTAATTGCCCTACCCCTCTGTTCATGCCAAACTTGTAACAGGTCAACATCTGATTCACAGATTTCATCACATCTGCCGCACATTGTGCATTCGAAAAGCAGTTTGCGAAATTCCTTTCCAGCTTCTTCATCATTCTCTATCATGTCCATAACTTGCAGGACATACATTTTCCCACGGGGTGAGAATTTTTCATCCCCTGTTACATCGAACATAGGGCAGATTTTGAGGCACGATCCACATCGCACACAGCGATCGAAAGACATCAACACTTCTCCGAGTTCTAAATGAATTTATTGAGAAGTGGAATAATATCACTACCGATAGAGGCGGAATCTAATGCTCGTTTCAACGCATATTTATGTGCGTTAGGATGGATAGGGCTATGTCCTGAAAGGATACACTCCGGATTGTATGACCAATGCAGAAGAAGAAAGCAATAGCGGCACTACTCATTATAGGCTTGATTTCAACGGCAATTTTGGGGTACATGCTCAGAGTTCCTCAAGAAGACAGTAATGGTCAGGAACAGATTACAACGATTGAACCTCATCCCTACAATTCGCTTAACTGGTGGGATGTAGCATGGGAATTAGGAGAAAGCAAGCAATTTCTAACACCTTTCTCAGAGATTCTGAATGAAGGGAATAGGTATGTTGAGTATGATGAGGGATATCCTCAAGCAGCTGATTACGTCCTAAACCGGATGGATTCGCTTGGGCTTGATGCATCATACTGTGGAGATCATGATTCCGTGCTGGCACGTCAACCCGGTTACGGAAATGATAGCAGAGCAATAGCTTTTGGTGCACACCTAGATACTGGACCTGCAGGATTGGGTGTGGATAATAATGCCGGAGGGTGTGCGGTTGTATCTATGATTGCGTCCATTCTCTCACAGTATCGCCTTCCTGTTGATATCTACTACTGTTACTTCTCGTACAATATGTTCTTTCTAGATGAGCAGAATAAGAATCGGGCCATGTTTGGATCAAAAGAAATCGTCGATCATCTTCAGTCACAGGGTGTTGATGTTATCGCTTACTATAACTTCGATCAACTTCTGTTTCAAGATGAGCTACAGGATGAGGATCAGCGCCTTCTTGTTGAACATGAGCGCCTATCGCTCTATAGCTATCAATCAACGAAGTATCTTGCAGATATTCTCATTGCCTTCATGAAGAAATCTGGTGAAGATATCATTAGTGCAGTTGAAGAGTATCTCACTGATACTGATCATCAATCTTTCTGGGAGGCTGGATTTCCAGCTGTTAATATTCGAAGTGGCCACGAAGTAAATCCTGACGACCCCCCTTCGGATTCCAAAAATAGCCCCGACTACAACAAAACTCAAGCTGGTTTGGTGGCAAAGGCGGCTGCAACGACCGCTGTCTATCTGTCGCATAAAGGAAATGGCAAGATGACGGACCTGAAAATCGAGAATAGTCTTGCTCCTGGCCAACAAGTGTCCTACCATACAGCAATGACGAAAAGCCAGAAAATGGATATTTTGGGCGGCATCTCTGGCAACGGAACACTAGCTGTTGAGATACGAAATGCTAGTGATACTATACTTCCGTTCACTTCGATATCTGGAAATGAAACTTCACTGCAGACTGATCATGTAACTGGTCTCGGCCCGGTTCAGATTACTGTTGCCAATTATGACAATAATGCAACAAGCTTTGAAATCCACCTAAGGTACGAGTCTGATACTGATGGCAACGGAGTGGTAGATTCGGAGCAATACAGTTGGCCCCAACCAGACCCGCCTCTGGACTGGGATAAGGATGGACTCTCCGATAAGGATGAGCAGGAGATAGGAACTGATATCTTCGTTCAAGATACCGATGGTGATTCAATGAATGATGGCCCAGAGGTTCAAAATGGTCTTGATCCGTTGGTTGATGATAGTTCGGAAGACCTCGACGGGGACGGTCTGACCAACATTCGTGAAATGATCATAGGAACTGCACCCAACAACAATGATACTGATGGGGATCGGATACCAGATGCTTGGGAGGTTAATTTTCGAACCGATCCTCTAGTAAATGATTCCACAGCAGATGTTGACAATGATAATCTCACAAACTATGAAGAGTATCAATACGGTGCCGACCCACTGCAGATGGATGGGGATCTTGATGGCCTCTCCGACTGGGAAGAGGTCCAAGTAGGAACAAATCCGCTAGATGATGATTCAGATGGCGATGGTTTGAAAGACGAGCTCGAGATACTCGAAGGTTTAGACCCTCTTGCTCCAGATTATGATTCTGACCTTTCACCGGATGGGCCGGATCCCAATCCGAGAGTCAATGCAATTCTCATCATTATCCTTCTGAGCTGTGTGCCCATACTTGTAGGTAGCATCATCTTCTGGCGGCGAATTGGCTGAATCTCACGTGCAGCGAAAAGCCACTAGGAATCACTTGAATTCCATAGTCTGCCATTTGATGGTTGATACATGTAGGTAGAAAAAAAGTGCAAAAGAGAGGCACGAAGCCTCTCCATAAACTAGAACTAAGTTTCTGGGGCTTTTGGAATGTGCCCTTCTTTGTAGAGGGTTTCTGATGCTGCTCGGGCTCTGCGGATGATTTCTTCTGCGTGCTTGTACAGCTCGTCTCGTTCCCACTCTTTTCGGGCTATTCCTTGTTCGATGGCTTTCATACCAACAGCTGTTGCTTCTTTGGGGTAGAGTTGCCATTCGCTCATAAGCGGTATCACCTTATGCTCGGATGCTTCTTCAGCTCCAAGATCCGCGAGCGCTTCAGCAGCAGCAATGCACATTTCGTCAGTGATGGTAGTTGCCTGCACATCAAGTGTGCCTCGGAAAATACCTGGGAACCCGAGTGAGTTGTTGATTTGATTCTCAAAGTCGCTTCGACCGGTACCGACAATCCTGGCGCCTGCGTCTTTGGCATCCCATGGCCAGATCTCTGGTAGTGGATTAGCACAGGCGTACACAATGGCATCATCAGCCATTTTCTCAACCGCTTCCTTCTTTATCGTTCCCGGCTTTGGACGTGATGCACCAATCAGAACGTCTGCACCATCGATGACATCAACTAGCTTTCCGGTATGCCGTTCAGGGTTTGTCTTCTGAGCTAAATCATACTTGAATGTATCATAGTCTTTCTCTTCGACTATGTCCTCTCGGTCTGCATAGATAGCACCCTTGCTGTCGACCATAACCATGTTTTTCGGATCGACACCCGCTGCTATCAGGAGGTATGCTGTTCGGGTATTGGCAGATCCAACTCCAATCATTGCAACCTTGATATTTTCGATGTCCTTCTCAACAACATTGAGACCACCCAATACACCCGCCAGAACTACAGTTGCTGTTCCCTGTGCATCATCGTGCCAGACAGGGATGTTCACGTCGTCATCTGCTCGCAGTTCCTCAAGAACCCTGTAGCATTTCGGCTTTGAAATATCTTCAAGGTTGATGCCCCCAAAGGATGGTTGGATAAGCTTCACGGTGTTGATGATTTCATCAGCATCCTTGGTATCGAGGCATACTGGCCAAGCATCTACGCCACCCAAGTATTTGAAGAGGATTGATTTGCCCTCCATAACAGGACCAGCTGCTTCGGGGCCAATATCACCTAGGCCAAGAACACGTGTCCCATCGCTTACGACAGCCACCATATTCCCTTTGTTAGTCATGTTATAGACTTGTTCAGGCTTCTCTTTGATAGCTGTACATGCTTTGGCAACACCAGGTGTATACCAAATAGCGAAGTCGGAAAAGTCTCGCACTGGTGCCTTACCAATTGACTGTATTTTTCCTTTGTAGTAAGGATGCAGCACCATGGCGTCTTTTCCTGGCTTCTCAGCCTTCTTCTTCAGTTCTTCCGCTGAGAGTTTTTCTTCAGGCATTTTTTCATGAACTCCATTAGCTCTCGACAGATCAATCTCAAAATTGTCCGTCAGACAATACGATTGGGGAAAGTAGCCGGTTTAAAGTCTAACCGTTGAGGTGCTTTGGAGAAACGGCTTGATGAGTCCTATCTGAACATTCTGGAGATTTTCTTTCTACAGATTCTTACAATTTAAGCCCCCAGAATTGAGATATCTGCTTTGCATGTTCGCTGGATTTTACCTTTTCTTCTCCCTCCCCACCGAATATGCCCTGGATTCGTCCGTCTTCATCTATGAGGTAGGTGATTCTTTTGACACCTAGTCCAATAACGCTGAGTTTGCTTCTGGCGTCATATTTCTCTGCAATTTCTAGGTCTTCATCCATTAGGAGATGAAATGGTAGATTGTGTTTTTCACGGAATTCCTGATGTGATTCTGCTGAACCCCCGGATATCCCATAGATAGTTATTCCAGCATCATCAAACATCTCGTATCCATCTCTAAGAGAGCACATCTCTGAGGTACATCCTGGTGTGAAATCTTTTGGATAAAACGCCAGTGCAATCTTCTCTCCCCGATGATCGCTTAGTCTGAACTTGTTACCACTCTCGTCAACCGTTTCAAAATCCGGAGCTTTTTCACCTGTGTCGACCATTAGTATCACTTCACAATAGTGAATAATATAGGGCTGAGTCTCTAATAAGAGTTGCCGTGGGCTCCGTACATTGTTTCCCAACTAGGTACCGCTTCGCTGCTTTCTCGGGTCAATTCAAGTTCCTGTGTTCTGAAGTACAGGATCAGGTCTATGTCGCCATCATGATCCACATCTTCAAGAGCCCATTTCAATGGATTAGCTCCAGCTATTTCTATCGTGTTTATGTCTATAGATGCCAGATCAAGATCCTCTGTGGCTGTTACGGATAACGGTGTATCCTCTCCTGATTTTAGATTAAGGTTGTTGGGATTACTTCTCGGTATGATATCAACGATGGTGTGTTGCTGACTAGCAATCTTCGAAAAGTCTCATGTACATGAGGCGATGGATCTCGGGCAGTTGAAGGATATGTTTAAAGCACACATCCAGTTTCAAAACGGCGGGAGCAAACGGGCTTGCCTGCCAAAATCATCAAAGAGAAATCCTTGAGTTCACTCAAGGCACTATTCGTTGCACTTCTCATTGGGACTCAAGTACTCGGAATCATTGTTACTCAGATGCTTAAAAGCGAGAACTATGGCTTCATACTGTTTCTACTCTATATCATATTAGTTCCAATGACCATTTTAGCAGCTGGTTTCTTTCTAGGTCGTGCTGCCAAGAATCGCTTAGAATACAGACGACCTGACTGGGAATTTGAACCAATTCAGTTTGAAACTAGTGATTTAAGGAAGAAAGGCAAGGAGTATCTTCGGAAGTATAGACGCCTTACTCCACGAAGTGAGCTTTGGATGTGGTTTCTTCCGGTCGTTTTGGCGCTTTCAAAAGTTGGATTCCTTTATTACAGCATAGTATCTGACGAGAATATAGCAGAGTTTCTGTTGATTGCCGCTAGTGTTCTGCATCCCGCTTTGCTAGCTTCATCTGCATATGTTGGTTATCACGCTATGGAGAATGAGGCATCTGGTGATTTCAGGTTACCACTCATAAGAGAGGCTATTTGGTTGGCTGAGAAGCAAGATAGCCTTCCTGGATTCTACAATGTTCGTGTCGTGCTTGACAAAGCAGAACATGATGGATATGAGATATACAGGTCTCCTCGTGTGTTCGCCAGGGTACGATATGTAGAGGATGATGGATATGTTGAATCATGGTCGGGTGAGCTTCGGGTTGTAGAAAGAGTTCATGCTTTACTACATTCTGACAAAGAGGATTCAGTCATGTGGTACTGGCGATCTATGGACCGACAGTTCAGAGAATCAGAGGGTCATGATTCTTATGGTCATTATGTGAAGGAACCGCCTTTCCTGCGTTCGAAACTAGGTGTAAAAGATGTTCGAACTGTTTTGATTGCTGCGGAAATCCTTCTTCTGAGAGAATGGATTAAACGCGAAGATGGGCATGAAGATGCAGAGGAACTGTTATGCCGACTTCAGAAAGATATCTAGTCTATGAGAAAGCTTCATGAGGACTCGGGTTTATTTCAAGTTCATGATTTGTTGCTCCAATGAGGTGAAGTCTACTTGACTGATGAGCAGATAATTGACTACCGCCGCCAGAGAATAGTCAACCGTGTATTCGCAGTCGCCGTTGTAGTTATTGTTGCGATTGCGCTTTACTACTACTTTACTGAAGGTGACACGGGTAGAACCACACTACTGGTCTATTTTGGTTTCCCCTTCGCTCTGCTGGTTCTTTCTTTGATTCTTGGAGCTGCTTCTAAACGAGCCATCGATTACATTCCCGGAGAATGGAAGGAAACCGAGAAATGGGTTAACTTCCGAGAATATGAGACGATGCGTGAGGAATTTGAAGAAGCTTATGGTGACCTCTTGGGTCACGGGAATCAGTGCTGCGGTTGTGGATTCTTAATCTTCCTGACTATTTTTCTTGGTAGCCTAGGCCTAATTCATGCTTCGTATGCACAACCCATTTTCGATCTAACCCTGCAGTTCATTTTGTTACTTGTTATCATCTATGGAATTATTGGTATCTCAGGGTTTGTTCTTGGATTTAGGATTCCAACCATTGATGCTGAGAATTTTTTTGAAGCTCCCACTACTGATGATACGTATCACTACACCAAGGCATTGCGGGACGCATCGATGCTTCGTGTTGGTATGAAAGTGCGACTTGGAAGACGAGGTGACGCCCTGACAATTATGGAAGCTGAGCCCGTCGCGAATCTTGAGGGTTTACCTGATACGGTGAAGGTCAAAGTACAGGTGTCCAGTAGTGGTGGTTTCAGCTATCCCTACCTTGTTGGAACCATATACAAAGGCAATCCTGTGTCTGAAGGCACCAAGGAACTGGATATTCGAACGAGATACAAAGCAATAGTTGAGCAATCCATGGATGAGAATGTAACTGTCATGGTTGCCCGTTTCGATATTCCCAAACGTACGAGTAGCGTGCCCCATATCTCAGATTCTGACTTCCGAAAACTTGGAGAAGGGTTGGCAAGGGAGCTTGAACAGAACTATGAAGCTGCAAAAGGAGATTGACCAGTAGAAATCATAGACATCTTTAATTACGGGACCAGCTGGATACACGTCAAGGATTGGATACGCCTATGCTATCAAAGAATCTCAAGAACCGATGGGTCTTGCTACTTATCACCGGAATCATTCTCCAGGCAGTAATCTATCCCACAGTTTGGATTTTCCAGCTGTTTGAGCATGCCTATTTCGTGGAGGTCTTCGTAATTTCGATTTTCTCAGTTATCGTTCAGGCAATCGGGCTAGGTGTGATAATATCCAAGACAGCCAATGAAGATCCTTCTATTTACGGCCAAGGACGTCCATTTAGACACAAGCTACGCGAGGAAGATGAGAAACCAGCAAGCCGTAAGCCAACTGCTGCTGATTAGCTGTCGGCTTGCTTGAGTGTCTCATCGCACCTAATTTACCTTGGTTTCACCAAAGCTTTGGTGGAACGTGTGGTGGAACGAATCCTGGGAACCATATCTCAATCAAAGGTAGGTAGGGTGCAATCAGTGCGGTTACAACGACAAGGACTGCAAAAGTGAATGTATGCACTGCTGTGACATAGGTGTAGTATGGTCTAATATACGAGTAGAATGCGAAGGCTGGTATGGAAAGGGCTGCCATCGCCATTATCTCAACAGGGCTGAAAAAGAAGGGCATTGTGATTGGAAACAGGAAATAGAACACCCATGTGATTGTTTCATTTGAGGTTTCGTGATGGGCAATCTTGTGGATTCCATCTATTCCTTGTGAAAGGAAGAAAACCGGGATAAACAGCCACCACTGCAGACCTGCAAAGAACATTGGGCCTGCATAGAAGAAGAGATCTCCAAAGCTCTCAAATCGTTCCCATAATGGATTTCGACTGAAGTATTCCGTGGCTTCGGTCATGAAGTAGCCAATCATTTGCATGGCCACAAGAAGAGGTAGAAAAATGAAGGATACAATAATCATCAGTACTGCACCTTTCGGAAGATTCGGTATCTTTCCTTCGTGATAATTATCCAAGGGATAAATACCATGGAGTGTGAATGCAGTAATCAAAATCATGAAACCTGTTGGGATGAAATATAGCGGCTGACAAAGATATGATAGAGGTCCCAGAAAGGAGTAAACATTTCCTTCTGGTCCGAATTGAATTGATGATGGTTTTAGATACCACACCCCGAAGACGACTAACAGCTCAGGAATGAGCATCTTCATCCGGTAATCCTGTATGAAACGCATTATCGGTCCAGATTCGTTGTCATTGTCTCCCATGATATCCAAGTCTCCAAGTCTCGCTCATTTAGGTGGATAATTTAAGGCTATCTGGTCAAAATGAGGAAATAACATCAACAAACAGATTCGGAAACTCTCTGCTTCTATGATGGATTTCGCGTGTCATTTTCTTGCTTGCACCTGAAAGCCCACATACCGTTGAAATCATTGCATTTCTGCTGAGTAGATCCAAGTCGACTCCTGATTTAGAGAACTTCTCCATTGTTGATTCTAGGTTCTCTTGTACTACTGCCATGAGATTGCCTTTGAGTGAATCATCTGTATTTGGAATCAGTCCAAGAGCAAGGCCGCCCCCTTTTTTCATGAATCCGTTCATCATCTCTGCCAGAGTGGACCCAACACTTGGAGGATAACTAAGCAAGTCCATATGGAAAATGAGTGGGTCGCTTTCAAAGATGGGGTGTGAATCTTCCTCGCCTATACTTCGCCAATCATGACAGTAGTGATATGCGGGAATAATCTCATGAGGAAAGACAGACTCTGTTGCTGCCCATATTTCGGAAAGCGAAAGCCCTATGGATGGATCGTTGCGATTCATTTCAAGCACAAATCCAAGAGCGGGGTCATCTTGGCAGAGAATGATTCTATCACACTTGCTTTCGAGATGTTCTTTCTGTCCGTTGGCAATCCGTTTCATCAAAGCAGTATAAAACTGGAGCATCTGTTTGGAGACATATTGCCCGCCCTCAGGCCCGCGAGTGCTGTAGCACATTGTTGCAGGTGCTGTTTGCTGTGTTTTGAAAACAGGATAGGAACTGTTTTCGAGTAACAAATAGAGACTATGGAAATGTTCACAATCAGGAATCATGGGTGTGTCGGATGACATGACCGACCGGAATGTGTCAATCCCTAAATCGAGAACAAAATCCTCGTCATTCTCTTCAAATCCATCGATGAGATAACCAAATTGTCGTATCATATCCTCCTCTCTAAGGGAAGGAATCTGATAGGCGTATGGGATTTCGAGTTGCTGTACGTACTCGACTGGAACTCTGGGATCGGTCTCACCTACGCTCCCTACCCCAAAGAATGTACCTGCCATCTCTTCTGGCAATACTGGCTTTCTCAATGGGGATTCACCACTACTCTTCAGAACGTCGTCTTACAACTCGGTTACAGGAGTGTACCGCAGGGCAGCCCTTACATTCCTCTGGCAAATCTTCCGCGCCTTCGTTACTTCCTCCCGAGGCATCTTCTGGAAATGGCATGGATAAAGTATGGCCTTTTTTGTTTTCTCTTGGTTCTTCGTCAGCCTTTCTGATATGGCATTTGTGTTCCTCTAGGTCCTCAGTTAGGCTCTCGATATCTCCATGAATAATTGCTGCTTTCGGGCCTATTCTACGTTCAACATGCTTAGTGAACTCTTCCAGAAGCATGAGATGGTCAAGCTCTTTCTCAGTATCTGTCTCGAAGATAGTAACCTCTGAAACCATCGCGAAGGTGGTTTGAGATGTCCAGTCCTCAATTGACCTTACAACATTGTCCGGAACTGGCTTACTGCTTTCTTCTTGAAGGAATTCTAGGATTTGGGTTTCCCTTAATCCCATCTCCACAGCCCTGAAAATGGACTCCTCTGTAATCTGGAATGTACTGACCACATCAGTTTTGACTGGTTCACTGATGAGCATCAGTCTGTACAAATTGTAGTAGTTCATTTCTGTTGTGAATGCTGTTATTTCGAAGTTCGGTACGACAAAAAAGGTGTCTTGCCCCTCGTGATACTCCTTTTCCCTTCCATATATGACGTTTGCACCCATATCTGTCAATTTTATGGCATGGACAGTATCGCCTTGGTAGGCGGCTTCAACTATGCCGAGCAGAATCGGGGTCTCCAATGCCAACCTTACTCGTTCCTCGTCAACCTTTAGCCATTTTAGAGGCTGATTCTCTAGATAGAGTTCGCTGCGAATCCACTCGCGCAAATCGTCAACTCTTATCCAGTCTCCTTCGTCTGCTTCTCGAAGGCGGCAAATAATCAGGTTTAGCGAGTATTCTGTTGGTTGGTCTGAAGATGCCCATATCGCCCGAGTCCGACCAAGAGCTGAAAGAAGAATTCTTCTGGAAACTCGTTCTTGATTCCCGTTGAATACTCGTTTGACATTGGCCGGCAATACATAATCATCTTCAGTCATTGTGTACGCGGTGGCTTTCTTTCCTACTTTCTGTACAATCTCAAATCGTTCTTCTGTTGATTCTGATAATCTTTCGATTATCTTCTCCATCTCTCTCTTTGGAAATTCCCATGAGCTGGTGAGTTTAACCTCATTCTTCGCAAAATATGAGACTGTTTGGAGAATATCAATAAGAAGCGTATCTCGCTGATTGACAAATTTGAAATTGTTCTCTGGTCTGTCGAGATTCTCTTCTGGTTTTTTCGAAAATAGTGCTCTGAGATGTGGAATGAAGAAGTCCATGATTTTGAATTCGGCTACTTCCCGCCCATATTCCGTAAGTCGACTCATAATTCTCCTAATGATGATTCCTTTTTTCCGAAGGTCCCGTTCGGTTTGATTGAGTTGTCCATAGCTGTAAATCCTTCTGAATGGCTTTAATCTATCATTTGACATTGCTCCGCCGCTCAAGCTCAGAATTCCCAAGAGATCCAACTCTTTCTTGGTAAATGTGTTGAATACTCTCTTGCGAGATTCTGGGTCCCGCATTTTTTCTGCAAGCAAATCCTTGAGCTCGTGAGTTGAAGAACTTCCACTAATGTCGATTCCCCAGTACTGACAAGCGACGATTAAGTCATCTCTGAACATATGCTCGAGTTCACTTTCTAGGCTTTCCTTAGTCATAGCAATATTCAGGCCCCTTGAAACTAACAAACTAACAACTATTGGTTTATCTTGCTTTCGGTCAGATATCCGAGTTGTAGATTGTGACGGCCGCATCATCCAATAAAAGAAGCACGATAGCGGATGCTGGGAGATACCTCTGATTCACGAAATCGGGTTATTTTTATTTCAATGTTTACAACCAAACTAAGAAGTGCGAAGAATGGAGCCCCTGCTTTGGTGTCTTAAGTATCGGCCCAAGAAGTGGGAAGATTTCAAAGGCAATGAGGTTGCCATTTCCCAGTTGAAAAACCTAGCAACCTCGGGTACTTTACCTAACATGATTTTCTATGGGCCCTTTGGAACAGGGAAAACCTCCGCAGCAGAGGTCTTCGCACGAGACATTCTTGGTAAGGATTTTCAGGCGAACTTCATGTCGCTAAATATTCGTGACATCCGGAATTTTCCTCTCTCGAAAGCTAAGAGGTCTCTGAGTACTATAGCGAGAATGGATCCAGAGGAACGGACGTATTTAGACGAGTACATGTCTCGAGTCTACAGTGAAGCAAAGGCCGAACTCAAGCTGAAAGGTGGTAGACGGAGACGCCCAAACCGTAGTCAGATGCTACATAAGGCAATTGAGATGTTTGCTTCTACCATTACAGTCAGTAATCGGTTGACAAAAATCCTGGTGTTGGATGAAGCCGATGCCCTAGACAACAATATGCAGCAAGCGCTACGTAGAACTATGGAAATCTACAATGATGCGTGCAGATTCGTTCTCATCACTCCTTCTCTAGCCGGTTGGAGTCCAGCCATAATTTCCCGCTGCCTATTATTGCGCTTTCCGAGAGGAAACCGAGACGCAATTGAGGAGGTGGTCAGTGATATTGCCGAGAAAGAGGGCGTGACTATCCAAGAAGATGCTATTGCTGCGATTTATCGAGAATCCTCCGGTGATTATAGACGAGCTATCAATCTTCTCCAGATGGCTTCTTCAGGCACATCTGCCCTGACAGAAGATGATGTATACGAATGTTCAGAAACGTATCTTAGCAAGTCGGTGAGCGAAGCCATAACAAAAGCCATTGATGGTTCCTTCATAAATGCAAGAAAGGAGATGGTAGACCTACTTGCAAGGGAAGGATACGAACCTGAGGAAATCATTGTTGAAATCCAAAGAGATTTGCTTAGGAGGCCATTTCCGAAGGCACAACTATATGAGATTCTAGCAAGGGTTGCGGAAATCGATTTTAGAATGACCCAGGCACGAAACCCATTTATCCAGCTTTCTGCTCTCCTTGGCTCAATTCAGAATTTGGCCTCCTCTGCGTGAATTCAGCCTATTTTGGGAATACTCGGTTTCACTGTGAGATGTTTCCTAAAATTTGCAATTTGATTTGGTGATAAATCCTGCACCTCATAAAGGAAACCTGCTGAGATTTCATCATCGCTCCTTGAAATCATGCCCTGCTCAAGAGCAAAAGTAAGAAGCCTCCTTATATCACTCGGTTTTCCATAGCGACATCTGAAGGACAGGTAATGCACGGCTTCTTCAATGTTCACATATTTCCCTTTCTTTCTAAAGAGATGCGCCAGTATCAACAAAACCTGTCGACCATTCATACTGTTCCAGACTCAAGCCATCCTTTAAGAGTTTAAGTCTGTTTACCCAATCTGGCGCGAAAATGAATATTGTTCCTAGTATGATTCACGGATATGGAGCATCTCAATTCGTTGACATGTTGCGTTCGGAGCTTAAACTCGAGCTAGATGACAGTATACGAATTTTGGGAGGGATGTCGAATCTTAATCTTCTGATTACTGATAGAAAGAAGCAGTACGTTGTGAAAATCCCCGCATTGCAACTTGAGTATCAAAAAAATCCATACGATATGCAATGGACTATACATGGAATTGCGTACCGCCACAGCCTATCCACTAGACCTGTAGCCAAGGGAACGCTTGGGAATGGGTTGCCTTATCTTGTTACCGAATATGAACAAGGAATCACAAAGACAAATCCACAATCGTTTCAAGAGGATGAATTAGCCCTTATTCGAAATGCTCAACGCAAATTCTCGCACATTGAAATTCCTGTTTCCTGTTATGATCACCCTACTGCTTACTTGAGCATGAAGAAGAACCACCTTGAACAGGTCAGCAATAACGACGAAAGTCATTCTTCGCCATTGTGCGATTTTCTTGAGAAGATGCGAGATTTCGGAACTAAGCTTGAAGAAGAAATGATAGAACTCCCCCGCTGGCCGAGTGACACGGTACATGGTGATCTGCGTCCGAGTAACGTGATTCTGAAAGAAAACTCGATTGTATTTGTCGATTTTGAAGAAACGTTTCGGGGCAACTCATTCTATGACTATGCATACTTCTTTGCTGAGCCAAAAGGAAGATACGAGGTTACCGTAGACAGCCCCTTAGTGAGAAATAGGGAAAACCTAGAGGCGATATTGAATCTCCTCCCTCTTGCGCTCTTCAGTTGTTTGATTTGGACCTTCACGAGATTAGTACATATTGAGATGAGTATCGTAGAAGAGAATCTTGCAAATCCAAGTGTTCGAACAGAGCTAATCAAGTACTTCAGACAGAAATCTGTACAGCTGGCTGATACTCTCGAAGTTGTTACATGAAGAATTTCTCTGGAGGTTTTTCCCATATGGCTTCTTCTTCAGATGCAATCACGTATTGATATCCTTGCTCAGTTAAGAACAGCTGTCGCTTCGAAGCGAAGTCTTGATCCTTTGTGTCTTTTGTAATAACGCTATAGAACCGTGCGAAGCTACCATCCTTTTTGGGTCTTAGTATCCTTCCGAGCCTCTGTGCTTCTTCCTGTCTGGACCCGAATGTCCCACTTACCTGTATAGCTACATTCGCATCAGGCAAGTCTAGAGCGAAGTTTGCAACCTTTGAGACCACGAGAACTTTGATTTCCTCTTTTTTGAATTTCCCATAGAGCTTCTGCCGCTTTGAGTTACTTGTTTTCCCGGTTATTATTGGTGCATCCAACAAATCTGCAATTTCGTGAAGCTGATCCAAATACATGCCAATTACGAGTACGTTATCATCAGCGTGGTATTCAACAAGTTTCTCTATGATATCTAGCTTTCTAGGATTCTCCGCGGCCAATCTATACTTCCGTCTATCCTCGGCCAATGCATACTTCTTCCGTAATTTCTCGGGCAAATCTATTCTTATTTCGTAACAAACAGCTGTTGCTATCCAACCTTGGTCTTCGAGCTGTTTCCATGGCATATCGAACCGTTTTGGACCTATAAGAGTGAACACGTCTTCCTCTCTTCCGTCTTCTCTGACCAGCGTTGCAGTCAGGCCTAACCTCCTTGTTGCTTGTATGGATGCAGTAGCTCTGAACACTGGAGCCGGGAGAAGATGTACTTCATCGTAGATGATGAGCCCCCAGTTCCTGGCCTCAAATACTTCGAAATGTTCAAAGTCTGCATCTCTGGATTTACGGTATGTGAGAATCTGATATGTTGCTACAGTGACTGGACGTACTTCTTTGATGTCTCCTGTATACTCTCCAATCTGGTCTGGTTCCAATGTGGTTTTGTCTATCAGTTCTTCAATCCATTGGTGTACAGCAACAACATTAGGACATAGGATGAGCGTCGATGTCTGAAGTCGTTCCATTGCTCCCATCCCGACCATTGTCTTTCCAGCTCCACATGGCAACACAACAACACCGGATCCCCCTCTGGGTCCACCCCCTGCATGGAATATAGATACAGCTTCTCTTTGATAGTCCCTTAAGCCCCACTCTTCTCCGTCTTCTGTCTCTTCAGTGAGTTCGAAATAGAGTGGTTCGCCTTCAATATATCCAGCGAAGTCCTCTACTGGGTAGCCAATTTCAATTAGTGCATGTTTAAGAAAACCACGTTCTGCGGGATCGACTCGCATGGTGGTTTCATCAATCCGACCAAGTAGGTGCTTTCGAACATTGTCGCTAGCCCATATCTGATCTGCTAAGTCTTCACTATCACACAGTAGTAGAAGGTCGAGATCCCCTTCGTAGAGAGAAAGCCTCCCATATCGGCCCATGTACTCCATTATTTCTCTGGAAACATTGCTGGGTATGGGATACTTGGCGTATTCTTCAAGTGCTTCCATAACTTTTTCCGGAGATAGACCGGTTGCAGCAGCGTTCCAGAGGCTTAATGGCGTTATTCTGTATGTGTGCACATATTCTGGCGATTTGACCAGTTCTGCGAATTGTGCTAATGCATCTCTTGCTTCTTCGTAGCGCGGATTATCGACTTCCAATAATATGGAACGGTCCGATTGAACTATCAATGGGTTTGCTGTGCTAGGCATTTGTTTACCTCTTGTTTTGGCGTAGTATCTCTGCTATCAATTACGTTCGGGGAATTTTCAAACGGAATTCGTAATGCCGCGTTAGTTTCGAGAGATAAATCCTTTGTAAACGGAATTCAAAAAACACGTGGAATGATTATGTGCGATACAAATAGCTATAAGAATAAGGAACGAATTAGGCCACTGCGTCGCAAGGGTAGGCATCGATGAACCTCGATTTTCTATCGGAATCTAAGAAGAGTCTCTATATGAACCCTCGAGTGATGGTTCTGGCTATTGATGCCATGCTTGTGATGCTCGGCTTTGGTCTAATTTCACCATCTCTGTCCTTCTATTTGATTGCTCTTGAAGGGGGGATAAATGAACCTCCTGGCCCTGGATACATGGTTCCATCAGAGGTTGTCGCAGAATTCTCTTTGATTCTTGGTGTGATGATGGCGGCATTCATGGCCACGCGAACCCTCCTTGCGCGGTATTGGGGCGGTGTTTCAGACAAACATGGACGTAAACCACTGCTGATCGCCGGTTTGACAGGATATGTTATCCTACTTCTTCTTTTTGGGTTAGCTCAGAACTGGATTCACCTAGTTCTCATCAGAGCGTTTCAGGGGGTTGTATCTGCTTCTGTCTGGCCAGTTGCTGAAGCCGCGCTTATGGATATAGTTGGTCCGAAACGCCGGGGTGAAGGATTAGGCCTTTACATGGTTGTATCAAATGTGGGTTTCATCATCGGCCCTGGTGTTGGAGGTTTGCTCTACAATTTTTGTCGTGACGTTTTACAGCTGTCAGTTCCCAATGTATTTCGTGTTCCGTACTTTATTGCAGCTGCAATTACTTTACCTTCAGTTATTCTTACGTACATCATATTACAGGAGACCGCACCAGGAAAAACTGGTGATGTAGTTGACGAACTCGCGGCTATCACTCCTGCTTCGTCAGAACCAGTCCCTGAAGAAATAGAGGGCCCTGAGACTGTTGATGAAATTCGTCCACATCGAAAGATGATGGTTCATGCTCTTTACATAATGTCTGCTGCAAATGGAATATCCATGGGGCTTGGACAGCCACTATTTCAGCTCTTCCTAATGAGTAAGATCACCACAGACATCGGTCTCATTGGTATCGTGATTTCGGGGGCTGGCGGAATCGGTATGCTTCTATCGATTCCAGCTGGAAGATACGCAGATGCGCATGGAAGAAAAGGTTTGGCAGTCTATGGGTCTCTTGCTTCGCGAGCAGGCTTCTTCTTGTTGCCTCTGACAAAGAATCTAGGGCAGAGTAGCACCGCTTGGGTAATCCAAGGAGCTTCTAGAGCGGCTTCACAGCCGGCTCTTCGCGCAATTCAAGCTGATATTGTTCCTTGGAAGCTAAGGGGGAAGCTCTTCGGTACTATTCAAGCATTTTTCAATGCCGGCGCTACCATCGGGCCTCTTGCAGGAGGGTTACTGTTCTCTTTCTTTTCTCTGCTTACACTCCAACTGGGTATCTTCACAATCGATGGCATAGTGGTTCCTTTCTGGATAGCCGCAGCGGTAGGAATCTTTGGAGCCTTCATGCTTTGGCGTTATGTAGAGGAAACACATCCTGTAAAGATAGCTGAAACTGATGAAGAGAATGATCCTGTAATGGATCCAACATAAATCCGTATTACAAAATATCTACGAAACTCATTCAATATCTTGAATCCAACTGAGCTTCATAATAACAAATAGTACTATCTATCGACTATAACTGGCGTTCCCCTACCTATTCGACAGATGCTTTCTTAGTTAAGCTATGAAACTGTCTCTGCAGGCACTCATTCAACCTGTCGAAGGGTAACCTTGGATACGCCAGGTATCTTCTTGAGACTGTCCTCAAGTTCCTTCAGCGTAACTACTAGTTGGTCGGG